>NZ_JAMJFW010000005.1:0-133249 GCF_023544405.1 Enterobacter cloacae complex sp. OE43NF | reverse complement strand
TGTTATCGCTTATGGTTAAAAATTACTGGGGATCCCTCAGCCCGGTGGGAGAGGGCCGGGGTGAGGGCATCAGGCCGCACAATTTTCACCCGTTCACAATAGCCAGCGTAAACCCATCCCACCCCTTAACCCCGACCGTTTGCAGCGCGGTGGTGGTTAAGCGCGGATTGTCCCCCATCATCTCGATAAACCGGCGAACACCCTGCACGCGCGCGTCGTCGCTTTGGCCGTTAATCACTTCGCCATCGCGCACCACGTTATCGCCGATAATCACCGTGCCGGGGCGGGAGTAGTGCAACGCCCATTCGAGGTAGCCGGGATTGTTTGGCTTATCAGCATCAATAAAGATCAGGTCGAACGGCGGAACGTCGCCGAAATTTTCCAGAGAAGTCAGTGCCGGGCCTTCGATGAGTTCAATGCGTTGGTTGAGACCGGAAAGCTGAATATTCTGCCGCGCCACGCGGGCATGCGTGGAATCGGCCTCAAGCGTAATCAGCTTTCCGTCCGGCGGCAGGGCGCGCGCCATCCAGATTGAACTGTAAGCACCCAGCGTTCCGATCTCCAGAACGCGCCGCGCCTGCGTCATGCGCACGAACAGTGCCAGCAGTTGCCCCTGATTGGCCGCAACATCGTGTTCGGGGAGTCCGGCGCGCTGGTTGTTTTCCAGTACCTTGCTCAGTACCTCATCTTCAGGAATAAGCGACGAAATCATGAAATTATCAACTGCAGACCACTGTTGTTGCATAAATTGTCTCCTGAGGGGGAATCGCCGGGTGGCGGCTGCGCCTTACCCGGCCTGTGTGACGAAATCCAGGCCCGTTAAGCGCCTTCAGACATTGACCCAACCGCCGCCCAGCGCTTTATACAAATCAATCTGCGCCAGCAGCAGGTTATTTTTCACCTGCACCACGTTGGTTTGCACCGAGTAAAGTGTACGCTGTGCGTCGAGCACATCCAGATAAGATGAATAGCCGTTGCGATAGCGGTTCTGCGCAATGCGCAGCGTCTCCTGGGCCACCTCCTGCTGGGCCAGCAGTTCGCTAAGTTGTTCCTGATAACGCGTAATGGCGTCAAGGCTGTTGTTCACTTCGGCAAACGCATTGCGCACGGTTTTCTCATAGGTGTACAGCGCCTGATTACGCTGCGACTGGGAGATATCCACCTGCGCATTCAGCGCCTGGCGGTTCAGCAGCGGGGCGAGAATACTGCCACCTGCGCTCCAGAGCTGTAACGGGTTGTCCAGCAGTCCGGAAAGGGTGCGATCCTGAATCGATCCGGTCGCCGTCAGGTTGATCGACGGCAACAGGCTGGCGCGCGAGGCAGCAAGGCTGGCATCGGCCGCAATAAGCTGACGCTCCGCCTGAACGATGTCAGGTCGTCGGTTAAGCAACGATGACGGCAGCTGTGAAGGCAGCCTGAGCGGGGTAAGCATGCTGAAGCTTTCACTGCGCGCCACCTCGCCCGGGTTACTGCCCAGCAGCAGACTCAGGGCATTCTCTTGCTGCGCGATCTGATGCTGCAGCAGCGGCACCTGCGCCCGGGTGGCCCGCAGCTCAGAGTCAGACTGCATCAGCTCCAGGCGCGAACTGTAGCCCGTTTCAAACTGCCGTTTAGCAAGATTAAATGCCTCTTCGCGTGATTTCAGCGTGGATTCGGTGACGCGAAGCTGTTCGTCAAGCGAGAGCAGGGTGACATACCCGGAGGCCACCGACGAGGCGACAGTTAAATCTGCGGCAGCGGCGGCGGCTTTTTGCGCCTCCAGCGAGGCCTGCGCGGCATTGGCCGTGCTGCGGTTGACGCCCCAGATATCCACATCATAGCTGGCGGTGAGGCTGCCTTTGTACAGCGTACTGTATACCGGTAACCCCGTGGCGGCCGATTGCGTCCGGGCGCGGGTGCCGGTTACGCCCGCATCCAGCGACGGAAACAGGCTGCCGTCCGCGGCATAGACTCTTGCCTGATACTCATTGATCCGTTCGCGGGCGATCAGCACGTCGCTGTTATTTTTCAGCGCCTGATCCACGTAGCGGTTGAGGTTGTTGTCGTGAAAATTTCGCCACCAGAGTTGTTCAGGCGCGCTGGCGGGGCCGGATGCCGCCCGCCACTGGGCAGGAATGTGCAGTGACGGTTGGGCAGGTTTTACATCCACCGACTGGCATCCGGTAAGCAGCACGGCAACCAGCAGGCTGGCTAGCGGGCGAAGGGTCATTGCTTCGCCTCCCGCGTATCAATGGTCACCTGTACCGACATGCCAGGACGTAGCAGTGCTGACTCTTCAGGTTTACCCAGCACTTCGATACGCACCGGAATACGCTGGGCGATTTTGACAAAGTTCCCGGTGGCGTTATCCGGCGTGATGGCGCTGAATTCGACGCCGGTCGCCGGGGAGATGCTCTCCACGCGGCCCTGATAGGCTTTGTTATTGAGCGCATCGACGGTAAATTTCACCGGCTGGCCCACGCGCAGCTCCGCGAGCTGGGTCTCTTTAATGTTGGCGATCACCCAGTGCTGCGGCGGCACCAGAGTAGTGAGATGGGTCCCGGCCGTGACATACGCGCCCAGACGCACCGCGATCTGCCCCAGCTGGCCGTCACGCGGCGCCACAATGCGGGTGTTTTGCAGGTCGATTTGTGCCAGCTCCAGCGCCGCTTTGGCGTTTTCCACATCCGCCTCCAGCGCACCGCGATTCACAATCACCGTCTGCAGATCCTGGCGTGACATCTCAAGCGTCGCTTTGGCCTGCTCAATATCAGCGCTGCCCTGGGCCGCGCTGGCCAGCGCCGCGTCGCGTTCGCGGATGGAGAGCGAGCCGTCAGCCGTCAGATCTTTCACCCGCTTTAAATCCGCCTGGGTTTTCAGACTCTGGGCGCGGGCATTTTTCAGCGCGGCGTCATTTTTTGCGATGACGGCTTCAGCGCTTTTACGCTGCTGGAGATTGTTATTCAGGGCGGCAATTTTCATCGCCAGCTGCGCCTCGGCCTGATGTACCCGCTGGCGATAGATACGGTCATCGATCTGCAACAGCAGCTCGCCTTTTTTAACCTGCGCGAAATCCTGTACCTTCACTTCGGTTATATAGCCATTCACCTGCGGGCTGATGAACGTGGTCTGGCCGCGCACGTAAGCGTTATCGGTAAACTGCGCGTGGCGGGTGAACGGCGGGAGCTGCCACGCGTAAAGGATCACCAGCACGCCGACAATACCGATGGCAGCGGCGGTGAAAACGGAAACAATGCGCACATTTTTGCGGGTGTTGGCCTGCTCTTTGGCGGCATCCTGCTGACTCATAAACTCTCCAGAAATATTTCAATTATTTGTTGCCGGTGGCGTTCTTAAGCGCCATACGGGCAGTGATGCGCAGACGCAGCAAGCGCCATAAAATCCAGACCAGCGTGGCCGCGGCAATACTCGCGGTCAGTAAATAGGTGTCGTTGTAAGCCAGAATGTTTGCCTCAAGGGCGGTCACCGTCTGCAACTGGGTGATCGCCTGCGTGCCCAGCAGGGCGCTGTCGCCAATCAGGCTTTTGTACATCTGGGTATAAAGCTGAATCCGCTCGTTAACCAGCGGATTGAGCGTGGTGAGCTGGTCCGCCAGCAGGCTGGAGTGATATTTTTCGCGCCAGGTCTGGAAGGTACCGAGAATAGCTGAGCCCAGCAGGCCGCCGAGGTTCTGGCTCATACCAAACATTACCGAGAAGCTCACCAGATTACGCGGGTCGGCGATCACACCGCCAATGGCGGCCAGCATCGCGGGGGCGAGGAAGAAGGCACTGCCAAAGCCCAGCAGGAACTGGCTGAGCATCAGTTGATCCGGGCGCGTCAGGTTGTTGGACTGGCTGTCCAGCAGCGAGGCGACAATCATCAGCACCAGGGAGGTGATAATCGGCCACGCCAGTTTGGTCGGCTTAATGGTCAGACAGCTGGTGACGATCCCGCAGACGATCCCGGCAAATATGGACCACGCCAGGTGCGTCATCTGCTCGTTCTGTAACCCCACGTACTGCAGCCAGCCGATGACGCCGGTGTTTTGCTCGGCCAGCACGATGCGGATCAGCAGCATAATCAACCCAAGGCGCACAATACTGCCGCTCGACAGCCAGCGGGTGTTCAGCAGCGGGTTACTACGGTTATGTTCAAACACGATGGCGGAAACAATCAGCACCAGCGAGAGCGCCAGCGACCAGCCGATCCACGGCGCTTCAAACCACCAGTCCAGACGGCCCAGCGACAGCACCGCGCACAGCAGCGCCATACCCGGTGCCAGTAAAAAGAAGGTGATAAAGTCTTTTTTCTCAAAGACCTTACGCCGATCGCCCGGCGGCAGTTTCAGCGCAATCACGCACGCCAGCGAGATGAGAGCCAGCCCCAGCTCGAAGAAATAGAGCCCGCGCCACTCATCAAGCTGCAACAGCTCGGTTGAAAAGAGTCGCGCCAGCGGAATGGCCAGCGACGAGCCGGTGATGCCAATGGTCAACGCCTTCAGGCGGTGTTTCGCCGGCCAGGCCTGGATCTGGTAATAAATCCCCAGCGAGCTGAGCGCGGCGGCCACCATCCCGTGCGCGGCGCGCACCATCAGCGCCGAGCTAAGATCGTTGACAAACAGGTGGAAAAAAGTGACCAGCACATACAGCACCAGAAAACCTTCGGTGAAGGCGCGCAGACCGTATTGCTGGCGGAATTTCACCAGCAGCAGGTTAATGGAGATATTAGTCATTACATAGACCGCCGGTAGCCAGGCGATCTCGGTTGACCAGGCGCCAAAGGTGCCTTGCAAATTTTGCAGGTTGGCGGTGACTACCGCATTCCCCAGGGCGCCCGTCAGGCAAACCAGCAGACCGACAACGCCATAGGCAATCCGCTTTGGCGTACTGTGCTCCGGCGTGGAGGGTGAACCCAGCAGGGCGGGTTTCTCGTGTGGCTGCCACTCGCGAGGAGCATAAGGGTCGCGTTCGGGCAGGCGCATAACGTCGTTTACCTTTGATAAAATGGGAGAATTAACAGGCTGGCGATTCTACGTCTGCCGTAAAACATAATACAAGTGAATATGATTTACGCATGTTAATCAAATGTTGAACTGAAGGTTTTAGGAAAAAGAGCGGCCTTATCTCTGGCACTTTAGGAATCAACGCCTGTTTTGACGCGACAAGTGCGGTACGCTAATCCAAATGCTGTAAGGAGGTAACGATGATACCGACAATTTTTCCCTGTTTGCCCGGCAGCACGCTCAGTGCCGTAAACACGGTTGGGCAGTGGCTGGCGCAGGATGACCTGCAACCGGGTCAGTCCGTGGATATGGTGATTCTGGCGGGGAATGCCGTCATTCCAACCATCGAAGCTGCCTGCCGTCTGGCGGCGGAGCAGGGGGTGCCCATGATCATTAGCGGAGGCATCGGACACTCCACCACTTTTCTCTATGCCGCGATTGCGAAACATCCGCGCTATCACACCATTCCCACCACGGGCCGGGCAGAGGCGGCTATCCTCGCGGATATCGCCCGTCAATTCTGGCAGATCCCGGCAGACCGGTTGTGGGTGGAAGATCAATCGACGAACTGCGGGGAGAATGCCCGCTTTAGCCGCGAGTTAATGAAGCACCATCAGTTTGCCCCTGAAAGGGTGCTGGTGGTGCAGGATCCAACCATGCAGCGCCGCACCATGGCAACATTCGCCCGTGTATGTCGGGACGAACCCGTATCGCCGGAATGGGTAAGCCACGCGGGCTTTACGCCCGTCCTGCAAAACGGCGACGATGGACTGGAGTTCAGCGATTCCGGTGAAGGGCTCTGGCCGGTGGAACGCTATTTGTCGCTGGTGCTGGGGGAACTGCCGCGCCTTCGCGACGATGTTAACGGTTACGGTCCGGCAGGACGTGATTTTATTGCCCACGTGACGATACCCGATGAGATTGCGGCGGCATGGAATATCTTACGCAACGATGTCATTTTGACCGATGCGCTGGTAAGCCGATCCCTGTTGTGAATGTGGACGCAAAAAAATACCGGGCCAGCGTTAGCCGCTGACCCGGTATTGAATAAAGGGCGAAGAGTTACAGATAAACCAGCGTCATGGTGTTCTGGCCGTCCAGCGCGGTATCGTCGGTAATGGCCAGAGTAGAGGTATCCCAAATCACCAGATTGGTCACAAAGTTAAAGTTAGCCGTGGTGATAGCCAATGGGGTGGTGGTGCCGGTTTCAGCAAAGGCGATGGTCTGGAAAGTATCGCTGCGTGGAATACCGGAATATTTCCAACGGGTTGCGGGCCAGTCGTGGTTATTCCCAATAGGGTCTGCAGTTTTACCGTCTGCGGTAGTACCGGTCATCCACATACCGTAGTTACCGATTTTTTTACCGTCGTTCGTGAAACCGATGCCATAAGTATAATATTTATTTGTAATATTCTTATTCTTCCCAATATCAACAGGAAGTTGTGCGTTGCTGTCACTGCGATTATCGGTAATAGTGAAACCTATTTTGGTTGGCGCGGAGCAATTTATGGTCACAGGTATCTGTTTCTGACCGAGTTGATTATGTGAGGTTTCGGATAACTCACCGAGACGAATAAAGCCGTAATCGAGAACACCGCCGTTACCCAGCTCAGCAGTACATGCTGCGTTGGTTAATGTACCTTTTACCTTAATAACAGCAGTTCCGGCTGCAAAAACTGATGTGGTGCTCAACGCGATGGCTGTAGCCAGAATGATTTTTTTCATCCTTGATTTTTCCTTTTCATGAATATAAGACATGCGGGAATGATAAGTGAACGCAGCGATGGCGTTCCCATTCACCTGGCGGAAATAATATTGAGTATTGAGTTTTTGGTATATTTATTAAAGTTGAATTTATTTTGTAGAAAAACTAAAGATATGCGAAAGCGACAAATAAAAGAAGGCTTTTTATTTGTTGTGTGAATATAACGGGGAAAAGTACCGGTTCAGGGTTACGCTGAACCGGTATAAGCAAATTATATGATTAGAGATATACCAGGGTCATCGTCGCCTGACCGTCGAGAGGGGTATCGTCGGTAATTGCCAGCGCAGTAGTGTCACGAATCGTCAGATTAGTAACAAAGTTAAAGTTAGCGGTGGTGATAGCCAACGGTGCGGTGGTCCCTGTATCAGCAAAGGCGATGGTCTGGAACGCATCACTACGCGGAATACCGGTTTTTTTCCAGACATCAGGATTCCAGTCGTGGTTGTTGCCAATCGGGTCTACGACTTTGCCATCTGCCGTGACATCCGTCATCCACATGCCGTAGTCACCAATTTTTACGCCTTCGGACGTGGTGCCCACGCCGTAAGTATAATATTTAGCAGACTGGTTCAGGTTACCACCAATATCCAGCGGCAGCCGCGCGTTGCTGTCGCTACGGTTATCAAGAATGGTAAAGCCCACTTTGGTTGGCGAAGAACAGGTAATGGTGACAGGCACCTGTTTTTGTCCCAATTTATTATTTTCCAGTGCAGAAAGTTCTCCGAGGCGAATATAGCCGTAATCAATGACCCCGCCGTTGCCGATAGAAGGCGTACACGCCGCATTGGTCAACGCTCCGTGTACTTTTAATACAGCGGTAGGTTCTGCGAAAGCTGATGCGCTGGCCAGTGCAATTAATGAAGCCAAAATAACTTTTTTCATTGTTGTTCCTTAACAATTTCATAGGTGGTGTTTGTTTTGACAGACCGCTTGCCTGTCTTGTGATTTATTTTATTTGGAGTGTTTATAAAATTAAAGCAAGCATATTTAAAACTTCATTTTAGAAGTTCTAATGATAATTAACGTGTGATTCAAAAATTTCGTGAATAATTTTATTCTGGAAAACAGATGATGAAGAGTAAGCCGTGCGGTAAGGGAGAGCGACGGATGGTATGACCACCCGTCAGCGTTATTAAAGTGCGGCGTATTTATCAAGCGTGCGCACCAGCTGCGTCACAAAGCCATACTCGTTGTCATACCAGGCGACGGCTTTCACCAGTTGCAGTTCGCCCGCCTCGGTCACTTCGGTCTGCGTGGCGTCAAACACCGAGCCAAAGTGCGAGCCAATGACATCTGACGACACAATCTCTTCATCGGTATAGCCAAAGGATTTATTTCCCTGCGTCGCTTTTTTCAGTGCGGCATTCACCTCTTCAACGGTGACCTTTTTGCCCAGAATGGCGACCAGCTCCGTTACCGAGCCGGTTTTCACCGGTACGCGCTGGGCATGACCTTTCAGTTTGCCGCTGAGGGCCGGGATCACCAGGCCAATCGCTTTGGCAGCACCCGTGGTGTGGGGAATGATGTTCTCCGCCGCCGCGCGTGAGGCGCGCAGATCTTTCCCGCGCGGACCATCCACCAGCGCCTGGGTACCGGTATAGGCGTGAATGGTGGTCATGGTGCCCACTTTAATCTCAAAAGCATCGTGCAGGGCTTTTGCCAGCGGGGCGAGGCAGTTGGTGGTGCAGGAGGCGACAGAGATAATGGTATCACTGGCGTCAATGGTGTCGTCGTTAACGTTAAACACAATGGTTTTCATCTCACCTGCTGGCGCGGAGATCAGGACTTTTTTGGCGCCAGCATCCAGATGCGCTCTGGATTTTTCTTCCGACGTATAAAAACCGGTGCATTCCACGACGATATCCACCCCAGCGGCTTTCCACGGGATATGTCTGGCCTCTTTCTCGGCGTACACCGCGATGGTTTTACCGTCCACAATCAGCGCGTCTTCGGTGAAATCCACGCTCCACGGGAAGCCGCCGTAGTTAGAATCATGCCGGAGCAGATAGGCCAGTACTTTGGGAGAGGTGAGGTCGTTGATGGCGACGACGGTGTTGCTGTCCTGGGTTTCAAGAAGGCGACGAAGTACCAGGCGTCCAATGCGTCCAAATCCGTTAATGCCAATTTTACTCATGGTTTTCTCCTGTAAACGTGTCGATGTGACAGTTTGAACTTATCCAGGCTTAGACCATGAGGGGCGGGGCAGCAATTGAAGATGCTTCATGCCCCGGGAAGTATTTGAAAATCCATACAGAAAAGTTAATGAATTTTTAAGGAAAGGTCGTTATGTTGGCGCGGTAACTGTTTTTTATCGGAAAATCACATGCGCACTAAATATACAGGCCTGCAAATCGGCATTCACTGGCTGGTGTTTCTGTTAGTTATTGTCGCCTACTGCGCCATGGAGTTCAGAGGCTTCTTTCCGCGTACCGACCGACCGCTGATCAATATGATCCACGTCTCATGCGGGATCGCTATCCTGGTTTTGATGGTGACACGTCTGCTGGTGCGCCTGAAGTTCCGCGCGCCGCCGATTGAGCCGAAACCTAAAGCGATGATCACTGGCCTTTCGCATCTGGGGCATCTGGTGATTTATCTGCTGTTTATTGCTTTGCCGCTGATTGGCCTGGTGATGATGTATAACCGTGGAAACGACTGGTTTGCCTTTGGCATCGCCATGCCGCACGCGGCGGAATCCAACTTTGATCTGGCTGATGGGCTAAAAGAGTGGCACGAGACGCTGGCGAACCTCGGCTATTTTGTCATTGGCCTGCACGCAGCGGCGGCGCTGATGCATCACTATTTCTGGAAAGATAATACGCTGCTGCGCATGATGCCGAAAAAGCGGCAATAGCCCTCAACACTTTTGCCGCCTTTCTCGCCGGGTGGCGCTGCGCTTACCCGGCCTACAAAACCCGTTTTTTATTGCAGCAGAGCACGCTCTTCAGCTGTTAATGCCAGCCCCTGGGTTGACCCGGTCTCTGACGATTTCACCGCCGCTTCCAGTACCGCCATCACCGCTAATGCCTCGACAGGATTAACCGGATTGGCAATCTTCCCGAGCAGAGCATCGCGCACATTAATGTAATACTGGCGCTGATCGCCTTTCGGCGTGGTAATGGTCTGCGGCGCGCCGTCAGCCCCAAAGAAGACCATACTGTCGCTGTCCTGACCCCAGGTTTCACTTCCCGGAACGATGCCAGTCAGCAGCTGGGCTTCCTGCTGATCGATACGGGCCTTCACTACGCTGCCCTTATCCCCATGGACGGTAAAGCGCGCGGTACCTCCGGCGACCAGCATGCTGGCGTGCAAAATAACCTTATGATCAGGGTAGTTTAAGACCACATGCGCCCAGTCGTTCACTTCTGCGCCGTCGCGCAGCGTCGCGATATTCCCCTGCACAGAGTCAGGCAGACCAAAGAGCTGTAGCGTCTGGTCGATCAGGTGCGGCCCCAGGTCAAACCACAGCCCGCTTCCCGGTACGTTTTGTTCTCTCCAGCGCACGCGCACTTCCGGGCGGAAGCGGTCAATGTGTGACTCAAACAGTTTCACCTTCCCGAGGGTGCCCTGTGTGATAACGTCCTTAATGCCCAGGAAATCACTGTCCCAGCGGCGGTTGTGGAACACGGAGAGCAGAAGCTGCTTTTCCTCCGCCAGGGCAATAAGATCGCGTGCTTCCTGCATATCGAGCGTGAAGGGTTTATCCACCACCACGTGTTTTCCTGCGTTCAGGGCCAGCGTGGCCAGCGGAGCATGGGTGGCGTTAGGGGAGGCGATCACCACCAGGTCAATATCCGGGTGCGTAATGGCCTCTTCCGGGGTAGCAACCACCTGCACATCCGGCAGATCGCGCTTAACTTTTTCCTCATCACGGGAGGAAACCACCGCCAGCGTAAGCCCGTCCACAGACTGGATGAGCGGGGCATGGAAGGTTTTACCGACAAAACCATACCCGATCAGCGCAATGTTGATTGTCTTCATTTTACTCATGACCTTCTCCACGTTAATGAGCGCAAACCGTGACGGGCACGGTGCTCTGGTCCCCAAGCTCAGGCCAGGGACGATCTAAAAACAGTTGATGAATTTCGTCTAACCCGCACACCAGATACGGCTCACAGCGGTTGACTTTCAGATGGTCTGCGACGATCCAGTGCGTCTGGCTGGCGGCAAGCATCGCCCGTTTGACTTCTGCATCGGCTTCCGTCCCGGCACTCAGACCGAGTGATGAATGAAGGGCGCAGGCGCCAAGGATGGCGATATCCGCCCGATACCGTGAAAGCAGGGAGAGGGTGGCACCGCCAGCAAACAGGCGTTGCTTCTGATCCCATTTCCCGCCGAGCAGGATCAGCTCGATATCCTCCCGGTCGCTAAAAGTGTGGGCGATATCCAGCGAGGTGGTGATCACCGTCAGCGGCCCCTGAAGAAAAGAGGCCACCGCCATGACCGTACTGCCCGCATCCAGAAACAGCGTAGAGCCCGGCGGAACCTGCTGTGCCACCTGTTTTCCCAGCCGCTGTTTGGTCGCCGGCAGGAGCGTATTTCTGCCCTGGCGATTCATGGCCGAAAGATTGAGCGCGATAGCGCCTCCGTGGTTCTTCTGCGCCAGCCCCTGTTTTTCGAGGTCCGTGAGATCGCGGCGAATGGTATCCGCAGAGACCTGCAGCTTTTCTGCCAGCTCAGTGATGCTGGCCTGTCCCTGCTCGCTGATGATCTCGAGCACATATTTTTGACGCGCGGTTTTGTGCATGGCAGCAATCCTGCAAAATATCGCAATAGTTCGCATAATACAGCATTTTGTCGCAGAGAAAAGGGCAACCGCACATTAGTTCAGTTGCGTGATAATTGAGATGTTATTGATTAAATATAAGTGAACGGTTTCTAAGGGTAATCAATATGTTATAACGATGTTTTATCTGGCTATTTGGATTTTGTAACCAGTTAGCTTCGCTTTACTGGTTTGTTGATCTATTAAAAAACTATTTAAACCAACAAAATTCCGCAAAAATGAATTTTAACGGCTTTTTATGCCAATAAATAGAGCGACGCTACTTAAGTTGACATTTCTTTGAAAATCTTTGTGTCTGACGCGCGTGGAAATTAACGCAAAAATGTACATCCGGGTATTTTTAGATTTCACTTAAATAACAATGACTTTATTAGTTTCATTTGAAAGGCCATTTTTAAAAGTTTGTCCAGAAACCCCATGATTTTTCTTAATTGTAACACCACATTAACATTGTGGGTGTAGTTGCCTATACCACATTTTGTTATGCTGCGAATCAGTTAAGAAGTAAGTAAATTCTTAATTCATATTAGGCTAAGGTCGGCTCTCATCTCCAATGGAAATGGGTATGGGGAGCTATTACCCGACATTCAGTACGGGGGATTAATAATATTTTTCTGATTATCTATACCTCTTTTTGGGTAAAGGGTTAAACCATTCGCAGACTCAGGGAGATATAAATGATGAGAGAGCGAAATTATAAGTGGGTCCGATTATCCGCAGTGCTGGTGTTAATTTCGGCATGCATTAATACGACCTATGCCAATAGCGGCGCGTTGGGTTTTGCCACGGTGCCGACGACAACATTAAAAGAAAGTATTCTTTTTGCCATCGATCGCGATCCGTCGGTCAGTCAGCAGGCGGCACAATTGGGTATTGGTCAGGCGCAAATAGATGAAGCACGTAGCGGATGGATGCCGCAAATATCGCTGAACGGCAGTACGGGCCATAGTCAAACCACCGATTCCAGCGGCTCACTGAGAAATTCAGCGGCATGGGGATTAAGCCTTACGCAGCTCATTTATGACTTTGGCAAGACGAATAACAGCATCAGCCAGTCTTCAGCGCGACGCGATAGCTATCGCTATCAGCTGATGGAGACGCTCACCGCCGTGGCGGAAAAAACTGCGCTGAGCTACGTGGAGGTCAGACGTTATAGCGATCTGTTGCAGGCGGCTAAAGAGAATGTGCAGGCCCTCAAAAACGTGGAGCAGCTGGCGAAACTGCGCGCGGATGCAGGCGTAAGCTCAACCTCCGATGAGCTGCAGACCCGCACGCGGATCGCCGGTATGCAGGCGACGGTGGAGCAGTACAACGCCGCGCTCAACAGCGCCCGCGCAAGGCTCGCGGTGTTGACGGGCATGCAGGCTGAAGCCTATTCACCGGTCCCTGAGAAGCTTGCCGTAGAGCAGAATGCCGTCAACCAGATCGATTACTCGCTGATACCGGCGGTAATGGCCGCGCAGAATATGGAGCGTTCAGCCCAGTATGGGGTGGAAACCGCAAAATCTCAGCACTGGCCAACGTTAAGCCTGAAAGGAGGCCGCACGCGCTATGAGTCGGATAACCGCGCTTACTGGGATGACCAGATCCAGCTCAATATCGATGCACCGCTGTATCAGGGCGGCGCCGTTTCGGCACGCGTTCGTCAGGCTGAAGGCACCAGGGCGATGGCCTCCTCTCAGGTCGATCAGGCGCGGTTTGATGTGTTGCAAAAAGCCTCCGTCGCGCAGGCAGACTGGACCGGCGCGCGTGGAAGAATGGCCGCCGGAAGCTTACAGCTTGAAAACGCGTTACGTGCCCGCGCGGTCTACAAAAATGAATACACCCTGAGCAAGCGGAGCATTAATGATTTGCTCAGCGTAGAACAGGATGTCTGGCAGGCCACGTCTGCCAAAATAATGGCCGAATATGATGGCTGGAGCGCGGCAATTAATTACGCCTCTGCTGTTGATAATCTCATGACGCTTATTGGAGTAGAAAAAAACGCTGCCGCAAAATTACCCGATTTGAGTTGAAAAAAGCCGCGCCTTTCTGCGCGAAATAAATCTGAAAATAATGGGTGAAATTTCCCAGGGATAGCTACATCCATCTGGTGGACATATCCACAGGAATCCGAGCACCTGCAAGGAGAGAAATATGAGTAACGTAAAAGTTGTAGATGTCATCATTCGCAAGACAGCGGAGAAAACGAAATTAACCGGCGAAGGAAATCTGTCGGTCTCCATTTCCTCTCCGAGCGTGATTGAAATCCAGGGTTCTGCACAGGACGTGGTGCGTTACGTCCGCCAGGGGAAAGACCTTCTCATTTATATGAAAGATGGCAGCGTTATTCGCTGCAATAACTATTTCGTTGAAGATCCTGAAACCCATAACCAGTCTGAACTGGTATTTAACGATAATCAGGAATTAACACATATCTCTTTTGCCGATGCCGGGGAAGCGTCAGGCGCAGCCGTTACTGAATTAACCGCGCAAGCCACACCGATTAGCAGCATTGAACCTTTCCTGACCCAGGAGAGCATATTGAGTGATGCGCCATGGGGCTGGATTGCGGGGGCGGCGTTAGGCGGCGGTGCTATTGGGGCACTGCTGGCTCACGGTGGTGACGGCGAAACAAAAACAAAAGTTATTGATAATACGAAAGAAGTAGAGAGCGCAACGCCAACCTTCATGCTCACCGATCTTGCGGGAGACAAGCAGGGCGTGCTGAGTGCAAATGCGATCACCGACGATAACACGCCAACCTTTAGCGGTACCGGGCAACCGGGCGCGACCATTCAGATCAAAGACAGCAGCGGCAATACGCTTGCCAGCGCGATGGTCAGTAAAGACGGCACCTGGACGGTAAAACTGCCGACCCAGACAGACGGGGAACATACCTGGTCAGTCGTGCAGATCGACGGCAGTAAAACGACCTCCGCAGGCAGCATCACCGTGACCGTTGATACTGCCGTGGCGAGCGTGACGCTGGCAACCACGGCGGGGGATAACGTCATCAACGCCAGCGAGCAGTCCACAGGCTTTACGCTTTCTGGTGCCAGCAAGAACCTGGCGCAGGGAACAGAACTGACCGTTACGCTGAACGGCAAATCCTATACGGCTGAGGTGGGTGCAAACGGCGCATGGAGCGTGAAGGTGCCTGCGGCGGATGCGCAGGCGCTGGGCGACGGCACCTGGACGGTGAACGTCAGCGGCAAGGACGCGGCGGGCAATACCGTGAACGGCAGTCAGACGATTGGCGTGGATACTGCGGCACCGACCATCGCGGTCGATACTGTCGCGCAGGACAATATTATCAATGCCGCTGAACACCATCAGCCGCTGACGCTGAGCGGGAAAACCACGGCGGAAGCCGGTCAGATTGTCACGGTGACAGTGAACGGTAAAAACCATACCGCCACGGTGGGCAGCGACGGTACCTGGTCCGTCACGCTGCCAGCCAGCGAGGTGCAGTCGCTGGCGAATGGCGAACACACCCTGACGGTGAACGTCAGCGATAAAGCCGGGAACGGGTCATCCACCCAGGCGCATTTCACCGTGGATACTGTCGCCCCGGTCGTGACCATCAATACCGTCGCGGGCGACGATATTCTCAACACCAGCGAGCAGGGCCAGGCGCAGATTATTTCCGGCCAGGCGACCGGAGCCGCAGCAGGTGATGTGGTCACCGTAACCGTTGGCGGCCAGAGCTTTACCGGCGTGGTGCAGGCGAACGGCAGCTGGAGCGTAGGCGTACCGGCGTCAGTCATTGGCGCGCTGGGGGAAGGTAACCACAGCATTGCGGTTTCGGTGACCGATGCGGCGGGCAATACCGGTAACGCCACCCACGGCATTACCCTGAGCGGTAACCCACCGGAATTCACCTTGAATGCCATCAGCCAGGATAACGTGCTGAACGCGCAGGAGGCGATGCAGCCGCTGAGCCTGAGCGGCACCAGCAACCTGCCAGACGGCAGCGTGGTAAACGTCACGCTGAATAACGTGAGCTATCAGGCCACCGTTAATAACGGCATCTGGTCAGTTCAGGTGCCGGTGTCTGACGTTCTGAACCTGGCGAACACCCTGTACACCGTCAGCGTGAGCGGCACCGATGCCGCCGGTAACAGCGGCTCCGCCGAAGCGACGCTGCTGGTGGATACTGTGCTGCCGCAGGTGATTATCAATACCTTCGCCGGTGACAACCTGGTCAACAATGCTGAAGTGGCGGTGGATCAAACCCTGAGCGGGCGCGTCATCGGCGCGGCGGCGGGCGACACGGTCTCTGTTTCGGTGGGCGGTAAGAGCTACACCGCTACGGTAGGCAGCGATCTGACCTGGAGCGTGACCATTTCGTCAGCCGATCTGAAGGCCTTTGGCGACGGGGCGTTAACCTTTACCGCTTCTGTCACCAACGCCCACGGCAACACCGGCAGCGGCGAGCGTGATATCAACATCAACGCCGAGCTTCCTGGCCTGCGGGTGAATCCCATTTCTGGCGATGACGTGATCAACGCCATCGAGCAGCAGCAGGATCTGACCGTGACCGGCTCCAGTACCCACCTGGCAGCGGGCACGCACGTCACCGTCACCATCAACGGCGTCGAGTATGCCGCCGTGGTCAACGCCAACGGCAGCTGGCAAATCGGCGTCCCGGCGTCCGATCTGCAGGGCTGGACGGCCGGAGATATCACCGTTCACGTCAGCGCGACAGATGCCTGGGGAAATACCGTTTCAGCTGAGCACCCCATCGAGCTGGATCTGAACGCCGTGGCGGTGACCATCGATACCGTCAGCAGCGATGACATGCTGAATGCGGCTGAAAAAGGCGCCGATCTTATGCTGTCGGGCCAGACGCAGGGCGTAGAGGCCGGGCAGACTGTGGTGGTTAAATTCGCCGACCAGACCTTTACCGCGCAGGTGCAGCAGGATGGCTCTTGGAGCCTGACCGTGCCGGCCAGCGCCATGGAGACGCTGATTGACGGACGCGCGCAGGTCAGCGTCAGCGTGACGAACGTCAGCGGCAACAGTGCCGACGCGTCGCGCGTGGTGACCGTGGATACCTTACCGCCGTCCATTACGATCGATAACCTGACCGACGACAACATCATTAATGCGGCCGAAGCGCAGCAGGATCTGATCTTAAGCGGCGGCAGCAATGCTGAGGCGGGACAGACGGTTACCGTTACGCTGAACAGCAAGCACTATCAGACCACCGTCCAGAGTGACGGGACCTGGACGGTGAACGTACCGGCTGCGGATCTCGGCGCTCTGACCGACGGCACCGTCACGGTAACGGCAACCGTGAGTGACGTGGCAGGCAACAGCAGCAGCGCAGACCGCGTTGGGCTGGTGGATGCGACCGTCCCGCAGGTTACCATTAACGATTTTGTCACCGACACCAATACCGTTAACCAGCTCGCACATTCACAGGCGCAGATCCTGAGCGGGTCGGTCACCGGTGCGGCAGCGGGTGACCTGGTGACCATCACCCTGAATAACGTGGAGTACACCACCGTGGTGGATGCGGCGGGGAACTGGAGCCTCGGCCTGCCAGCCTCCGTTGTACAGGGTCTGACAGACGGGACCTGGACCGTTAACGTCTCGGTGACCGATCGCTCCGGTAATACCGGCAGTAGCGCAGTGGACGTAGTGGTCAACACCGTGACGCCGGAAATCGCTATCAATACCCTGGCGGCGGACGATGTGATCAATGCGACGGAGAAAGGCGAGGATCTGCTGCTTTCCGGGACCAGCAACCAGCCGGAAGGGACGACGATTGCCGTTAGCCTTAACGGCATCACCTACACCGCGACCACCGACGCCAGTGGCAGCTGGAGCGTCACCGTACCTGCCTCTGCGGTCAGCGCGCTGGGCGAGGCACATTACACCGTGACTGCCAGCGTCACCGACAGCGTGGGCAACAGCGCCTCAACCACGCACGATGTGCTGGTGGACAGCTCGCTGCCGGTTGTGACCATCAACGCGCTGGCGGGCGATAACATCGTTAACGCGACGGAAGTGGCCGCGGGGCAGACGTTGACCGGTAAGGTTACCAATGCTGCTTCAGGTGACACTGTCACCATTATGCTCGGCGGCCAGACCTACACCACCACGGTTCAGGACGATCTCACCTGGAGCCTGCCATTAACCCAGAGCCAGTTAACCGCACTTGGCAACGGCGAACTGACCGTATCGGCCAGCGTCACCAACGTGCACGGCAATACTGGCTCTTCCTCGCTGGACTTCTCCATCGACGCCCAGCTGCCGGGCCTGCGTATTGATACGGTCGCAGGCGATGACGTCATCAATATCATCGAGCACGGTCAGAACCTGATTGTGTCGGGCACCAGCACCGATCTGGCGGCAGGCAGCACCGTTACCGTCACCATTAACGGCAAGGATTATTCCGCCTCGGTACTGGCGGACGGCACCTGGCAGGCGGCCGTGCCTGCGGCGGACGTCTCCCAGTGGGCTGACGGTTCACTGACCATCAGCGCCAGCGCGCAGGACACCTCCGGCAACCCGGTCACGATTGGCACCGTCGTTGATGTGGATCTCAGCCCGGTCGCCATTAGCATTAACAGCGTGACCGCTGACAACGTGCTGAACGCGGCGGAAAAAGGCGAAGACCTCGTGCTCAGCGGCACCTCAGCCAACGTTGAGGCGGGACAGACCGTGACCGTTACCCTGGGCGGGAAAACGTATACGGCGACGGTAGACGCCAACGGCGACTGGACCACCACCGTTCCGGCAGCGGATCTGAGCAGCCTGAAGGACGGCGATGCCAGCGTGCAGGTGAGCGTGACCAACGTTAACGGCAACAGCGCATCGGCGGGGCGCGAGTACAGCGTGGATACCACCGCGCCGACGGTCACCCTCAATACCATCAGCGGTGACAACATCCTGAATGCGGCAGAGGCGGCGCAGGATCTGACCCTCAGCGGTACCTCCACCGCCGAAGCGGGCCAGACGGTGACCGTGGCCTTCAATGGCAACACCTATACCGCGCAGGTGCAGGCAGACGGCAGTTGGACGCTCGACGTCCCGGCGGCCGATCTGGCGGGCATCGCCGACGGTAATGCCACGGTCACGGCATCCGTTTCTGATAAAGCCGGCAACCCGGCGAGCACCGATGCGGCCGTGCTGGTGGATACCACCGTGCCGCAGATCGTGTTTGACGTTGTGGCGGGTGATGACATCCTGAATATCGCCGAACACGGCCAGGCGCTGATCGTCTCCGGTAAGGTCACGGGTGCCCAGGCGGGAGACGTGATTACCGTCACCCTCAACGGCAAAGACTACACCGCCATGCTGGACGCCTCCGGGAACTGGAGCACCGGCATTCCGGCCACGGACGTCGGCGCGCTGGTAAGCGGCGATCAGACCCTCTCGGCAATCCTCACCGATAAAGCGGGCAACAGCACCACCGCCACGCATGACGTTACGGTCTCCCTGACCGCACCGGTTATCGCCATCAACACCCTTGCGGGCGATGACGTGATTAACGCGATCGAAAAGGGCGACGATCTGCTGCTCTCCGGCACCAGCAATCAGCCGGACGGCACCACCATCACCGTAACCCTGAACGGTATCAGTTATACCGCCACCACCGACGCCAGCGGCAACTGGAGCGTGACCGTTCCGGCAGCCAACGTCTCGGCGCTGGGTGAAGCCAGCTACACCGTGACGGCGAGCGTGACCGATACGGCAGGCAACAGCGCGAGCGCAAGCCATAACGTGCTGGTGGACAGCGCGCTGCCGGTTGTCACCATTAATGCGGTTGCCACCGACGACATCATCAACGCCGCGGAAGTGGCGTCTGGCCAGACGCTGAGCGGGAAAGTGAGCGGTGCCGCGAGCGGTGACACTGTCACGCTTTCCATTGGCGGCAACAACTATACGACAACCGTTCAGGACGATTTAAGCTGGTCGGTGAATGTGCCGTCTGACGTGTTAACCGCCATCGGCAACGGGGACCTGACCGTGACGGCCAGCGTCACCAACGGCCACGGCAACACCGGTTATGGCGAGCGTGACATCACCATTGATGCCAACCTGCCGGGCCTGCGTGTGGACACCGTGGCGGGCGACGATGTGATTAACAGCATCGAGCACGGGCAGAACCTGATTATCACCGGTACCAGCGAGGGGCTGAGCGCTGGCTCGGCGCTGACGGTCACCGTCAACGGTAAAACCTACGCGGCCACGGTGCTGGCAGACGGCACCTGGACGGCAGCGATCCCTGCCGCAGACGTCAGCGCGCTGAATGCGGGCACGGTCACCGTGACCGTTGACGGCCAGAGCAGCGCCGGTAACCCGGTGACTATCAGCCATGACGTGACCGTGGATCTGGCGACCGTGGCTATCAGCATTGACGCCATTGCCACCGATGACGTGATCAATGCGGCAGAAAAAGGGGCGGATCTGGTGCTGTCCGGCTCCACCACTAACGTGGAGGAAAACCAGACGGTTTACATCACCTTCGGCGGTAAGTCTTACACCGCCACCGTAGATGCCAGCGGCAACTGGACGGCCACCGTGCCATCGGCTGATTTGGGTAGCCTGAAAGATGGCGACGCCAGCGTGCAGGTGAGCGTCACCAACGTCAATGGCAACAGCGCGTCGGCAGGCCGCGAATACAGCGTGGACGCTACCGCGCCGACGGTTTCCATTGAGATTGTCAGCGATAACAACATCATCAACGCGCTTGAAGCGCAGCAGGATCTGGACATCAACGGTGTGACCAACGCCGAAGCGGGCCAGACCGTCACCGTGACCCTGAACGGCGTGGATTACACCACCACCGTACAGGCCAACGGCAACTGGAGCGTCACCGTGCCGTCTGCGGACCTGAGCAGCATGGTGGACGGCAACTACACCATCAGTGCCGCCGTCTCCGATAAAGCGGGCAACCCGGCCTCTGCGGATCGCGACGTGCTGGTGGATATCACGGTTCCGCAGTTGACCATTAACACCGTGTCCGACGATGACGTGATCAACAGCGCCGAGCATGCGCAGGCCCTGATGGTGACCGGTTCCGTGACCGGCGCCGAAGCGGGCGATGTGGTTACCGTCACCATTAACAACAAATCGTATACCGCCACCGTGGATGCCTCAGGCAACTGGAGCGTGGGGGTACCTGCGGCGGACGTCAGTGCGCTGACCGCGGGCGATTACACCATCACCGCCGCGTTGACCGATAAAGCCGGTAACAGCAATAGCGCGACCCATGACGTGGAGGTGAACCTGACCGCCCCGGTGCTGACCATCGATACCGTGTCCGGTGATGATGTGATCAACAGCACCGAGAAAACGCAGGATCTGACCATTACCGGTACGGCCACCGGCCTGACGGCAGGTGCGGTTGTTACCGTGATGCTCAACGGCAAAGCGTATAGCGCGACGGTGGATGATAACGGTCTCTGGAGCACCACCGTTCCGGCGAGCGAGGTGGGGCAACTGGGTGAAGCGCTTTACAGCGTCACCGCGTCAGCCACGGACAGCGTTGGCAACAGTGCCAGTACCTCGCACACTGTGAACGTGGAATCCGTTCTGCCGGGGGTGATCATCAATACCGTCGCGGGTGACGACGTCATTAACGCGGCAGAACTGGCAACCGGGCAGACCATCAGCGGTACCGTGGTGAATGCCGAAGCGGGCAATACCGTGACCGTGACGTTAGGTGGCAACACGTACACGGCCACGGTACAGAGCGATCTCACCTGGTCTGTCAACGTACCGGAATCGGATCTGACGGCGCTGGGCAACGGCGAACTGACGGTGAGCGCCAGCGTAACCAACAATGTGGGCAACAGCGGCTCCGCTGAGCGCGATATTGCTATCGACGCCAATCTGCCGGGCCTGCGTGTGGACACCGTGGCGGGCGATGATGTGATCAACACCATCGAGCACGGACAGAACCTGATTATCACCGGCTCCAGCGACGGTCTGACGCCGGGTACGGGATTAACCGTCACCGTGAACGGCAAAACCTACCCGGCGACGGTGCTGGCCGACGGCTCCTGGAGCGCAGCGGTTCCGGCCGCGGACGTCGGGGCGCTGGCTGCAGGCACGGTCACCGTGACCGTTGAAGGTCAGAGCAGCGCGGGTAACCCGGTCTCCATCAGCCACGATGTCACGGTGGATCTGGCAAGCGTCGCCATCAGCATTGACGCCATTGCCACCGACGACGTGATTAATGCGGCCGAGAAGGGCGCGGATCTGGTGCTCTCCGGCAACACCTCGAACGTGGAAGCGAACCAGACCGTCACGATTACATTCGGCGGCAAGAGCTACACTGCCACCGTGGGGACAGACGGTAAATGGACCGCCACCGTGCCAGCGGCGGATCTTGCCGGTCTGAAAGACGGCAATGCCAGCGTGCAGGTGAGCGTCACCAACGTCAATGGCAACAGCGCGTCCGCAGGCCGCGAGTACAGCGTGGATGCCACCGCGCCATCCGTGACCATCAACACCCTGGCGACGGACGACATTCTTAATGCGGCAGAAGCACAGGCCGACCTGACCGTCTCCGGCACCAGTACCGCGGAAGCGGGCCAGACGGTGACCGTGAGCCTGAACGGCAAGGACTACACCGCAACGGTCGGTTCAGACGGTAACTGGACGCTGAACGTCCCGGCGGCGGATTTGGCAGGTTTAGCCGACGGCAGCGTGACCGTCACCGCATCGGTCAGCGACAAGGCGGGTAACCCGGCGTCGGTTGATCACAATCTGACGGTGGACGTGACCGTGCCTCAGGTGACCATCAGCACCATCGCGGGCGATGACGTCATTAACATCGCAGAACACGGCCAGGCACAAATCATCAGCGGCATTGCCACCGGCGCGGCGGCGGGCGATAAGGTCACCGTAACGATTGGCGGCCAGAGCTACACCACCGTGCTGGACGCGGCAGGCAACTGGAGCGTGGGCGTACCGGCCAGCGTCATTTCCGGCCTCAGCGACGGCAGCGTGACCGTGACTGCGTCAGTCACTGACGCGGCGGGCAATACCGGCACCGGCACCCATAGTGTGACCGTCGATACCGGTCTGCCTTCGGTTAATTTCAACACTATCAGCGATGACAACATCCTGAACGCGGTGGAGAAAGGCCAGGATCTGAACGTCAGCGGCACCAGCGCCAACCTGGCAGAAGGCACCGTGGTGACCGTGACCCTGAACGGTAAAAACTACACGGCCACCACGGCGGCAGACGGTACCTGGAGCCTGACGGTTCCGGCTGCCGATCTGGCGGGTCTGGGGCAGGCGAACTACACCCTGAACGCGACCGCCACCAACGGCGTGGGCAACAGCGTGAGCAACAGTGCGAACCTGCTGGTCGACACCGCACTGCCGACCGTCACCATTAATACCGTGGCGGGCGACAACGTGATTAACGCGGCGGAAGTGGCGGCAGGCCAGACCATCAGCGGCACCGTGGCGAATGCCGAAGCGGGCAACACCGTAACCGTGACGATTGGCGGCAACAGCTACACCGCGACGGTGCAGAGCGATCTGAGCTGGTCCGTAAGCGTGCCGTCCGACGTTCTGACCGCGCTCGGCAACGGCAGTCTGAGCGTGAGCGCGACCGTCACCAACGGCCACGGCAACACCGGTACGGGCGAACGTGACATCGCCATCGACGCTAACCTGCCGGGCCTGCGTGTGGACACCGTGGCGGGCGATGATGTGATCAACACCATTGAGCACAACCAGAACCTGATTATCACCGGCTCCAGCGACGGGCTGACCCCAGGCACCGCACTGACCGTGACCGTCAACGGGAAAGACTATTCCGCAACGGTGCTGGCGGACGGCACCTGGAGCGCGGCGGTCCCGGCGGCGGACGTGAGCACGTGGCCGGAAGGCACCGTGAAGATCAGCGTCACCGGCGACAGTACGGCGGGTAACCCAATTACCATCAGCCATGATGTCACCGTGGATCTGGCAACGGTGGCCATCAGCATCAATGCCATTGCCTCCGACGACGTGATTAACGCGGCGGAGAAGGGCCTGGATCTGGTGCTCTCTGGCGCCACCACCAACGTGGAAGCCGGGCAGACCGTCACCCTGAGCATGGGCGGTAAAATCTATACTGCGCAGGTCGATGCCGATG
Source organism: Enterobacter cloacae complex sp. OE43NF (assembly GCF_023544405.1). NCBI lineage: Bacteria > Pseudomonadati > Pseudomonadota > Gammaproteobacteria > Enterobacterales > Enterobacteriaceae > Enterobacter > Enterobacter cloacae complex sp. OE43NF. The sequence goes on along the minus strand of NZ_JAMJFW010000005.1, from coordinate 109,620 downwards.
GCAACTGGACCGCCACCGTGCCAGCGGCGGATTTTGCCGGTCTGAAAGACGGCGACGCCAGCGTGCAGGTGAGCGTTACCAACGTCAATGGCAACAGCGCGTCCGCAGGACGCGAGTACAGCGTGGACGCCACCGTGCCATCCGTGACCATCAACACCCTCGCGACGGACGACATCCTCAACGCCGCAGAAGCACAGTCTGACCTGACCGTCTCCGGCACCAGCACCGCGGAAGCGGGCCAGACGGTGACCGTGAGCCTGAACGGCAAGGACTACACCGCAACGGTCGGTTCAGACGGTAACTGGACGCTGAACGTCCCGGCAGCGGATCTGGCGGCGCTCAGCGACGGCAGCGTGACCGTCACCGCATCGGTCAGCGACAAGGCGGGTAACCCGGCATCGGTTGATCATAATCTGACGGTGGACATGACCGTGCCTGAGGTGACCATCAGCACCATCGCGGGCGATGACGTCATTAACATCGCAGAACACGGCCAGGCACAAATCATCAGCGGCATTGCCACCGGCGCGGCGGCGGGTGATAAGGTCACCGTGACGATTGGCGGCCAGATCTACACCACCGTGCTGGACGCGGCGGGCAACTGGAGCGTGGGCGTACCGGCCAGCGTCATTTCCGGCCTCAGCGACGGCAGCGTGACCGTGACTGCGTCAGTCACTGACGCGGCGGGCAATACCGGCACCGGCACCCATAGTGTGACCGTCGATACCGGTCTGCCTTCGGTTAATTTCAACACTATCAGCGATGACAACATCCTGAACGCGGTGGAGAAAGGCCAGGATCTGAACGTCAGCGGCACCAGCGCCAACCTGGCAGAAGGCACCGTGGTGACCGTGACCCTGAACGGTAAAAACTACACGGCCACCACGGCGGCAGACGGTACCTGGAGCCTGACGGTTCCGGCCGCCGATCTGGCCGGTCTGGGGCAGGCGAACTATACCCTGAACGCGACCGCCACCAACGGCGTGGGCAACAGCGTGAGCAATACGGCGAACCTGCTGGTCGACACCGCGCTGCCGACCGTCACCATCAACACCGTGGCGGGCGACAACGTGATTAACGCGGCGGAAGTGGCGGCAGGCCAGACCATCAGCGGCAGCGTGGCGAATGCCGAAGCGGGCAACACCGTAACGGTGACGATTGGCGGCAACAGCTACACCGCGACGGTGCAGAGCGATCTGAGCTGGTCCGTGAGCGTGCCGGAGTCGGTCCTGACCGCGCTGGGCAACGGCGATTTAACGGTATCAGCGACCGTCACCAACGGCCACGGCAACACCGGTACGGGCGAACGCGATATGACCATCGACGCCAACCTGCCGGGTCTGCGTGTGGACACCGTGGCGGGCGACGATGTGATCAATAGCATCGAACATGGTCAGAACCTGATTGTCACCGGCTCCAGCGACGGACTGGCGGCGGGCACAACGCTCACCGTGACCCTGAATGGCAAAACTTATGCGGCTTCCGTGCTGGCAGATGGTACATGGAGCGCGGCGATCCCGGCTGCAGACGTCGGGGCGCTGGCTGCTGGTACGGTCACCGTCACCGTTGCAGGCCAGAGCGCAGCAGGCAACCCGGTGACCATCAGCCATGACGTCACGGTCGATCTGACCGCGGTCGCCATCAGCATTGACACCATCGCCGCTGACGACGTGATTAACGCGGCGGAGAAAGGTGCGGATCTGGTGCTCTCTGGTAGCACCAGCAACGTGGAAGAAAACCAGACCGTTACCGTCACCTTTGGCGGCAAGTCTTATACCGCCACCGTCGATGCAGACGGCAACTGGGCCGCCACCGTACCGTCCGCGGATCTCGCGGGCCTGAAAGACGGCGATGCCAGCGTGCAGGTGAGCGTCACCAACGCGCACGGCAACAGCGCCTCCGCAGGGCGTGAGTACAGCGTAGATGCCACCGCGCCAGGCGTCACCATTGATACGGTTGCAGGCGATAACGTTATTAACGGCAGCGAAGCATCCGCTGGTGTGACTGTCTCCGGCACGACCACGGCAGAAGCAGGGCAGACGGTTACCGTGACGCTGGGCGGCAACAGCTATACCGCCCAGGTACAACCGGGCGGCACCTGGAGCGTCAACGTACCTTCCGCCGATCTGTCCGCACTGGCTGATAATGGCTATACGGTGCAGGTGAGCGTCAGCGATACGGCGGGTAACCCGGGCAGCGCGAGCAAAGCGATTACGCTGGATACCACACCGCCGACCGTCAGCTTTAACGTGGTGGCGGGCGATGATGTCATCAACAGCGTGGAACATGCGCAGGCGCAGATCGTCAGCGGCACGTCCACCGGCGCGAACGTGGGCGATAAGGTCGTCATCACCTTGGGTTCAAACCAGTACACCACCACCGTTGATGTCAGCGGTAACTGGAGCGTGGGCGTACCGGCGAGCGTGATTTCTGCGCTCAATGACGGCACCGTGACCCTCAGCGCAATCATCACCGACAGCGCGGGCAACAGCAGCACCCAGACCCACGACGTGGTGGTTAACACCGCCTCCGTGGCGCTGACGATAAATACTCTCAGCGGCGATGACGTGATCAACGCAGCAGAAGCCACTACGTCTCTGGTGATTAACGGCTCCAGTGCCCAGTTTGCCAGCGGCACGGTGGTGACCGTGACCCTGAACGGCAAGAGCTATACGGCCACCATTCAGAGTGACGGCAGCTGGAGCACCACCGTACCGGCGGCCGATGTGGGTGCGCTGGCCGATGGCGCGAACTATCAGGTAGCGGTTTCGGCGCAGGACAGCGCGGGCAACAGCGCTTCGGCAACGCACAGCATCAGCGTGGACACCACTGCGCCGGTGGTGAGCATTGCAACGCTGTCGGGCGATGACGTGCTGAACGCAGCGGAAGCGCAGCAGCCGCTGACCGTGCACGGCTCCTCCAGTGCAGAGGCGGGCCAGACCGTCACCGTGACCCTGAGCGGCAAAACCTACACTGCCACCGTGGCGAATGACGGCACCTGGACGCTGGATGTTCCGGCCACTGACCTGGCTGCACTCAGCCAGGGCGCGCTGACAGTGACCGCGTCGGTCAATGACAACGCCGGTAATAACGGCCAGACCACGCACACCTTAACGGTGGACACCGTTGCGCCGACCGTCACCATCAGCACCGTGGCCGATGACGATATCGTCAACAACGCCGAGCAGCTGGCCGGCCAGACCATCCGCGGCACCACCACGGCGGAACAGGGCCAGACAGTGACCGTCTCCTTTAACGGCCACAGCTATCAGGCAACCGTCGCGGCAGACGGTACGTGGTCGGTCTTCGTGCCGGGCCGTGATTTCCTTGGCCTGAGCGACGGGGATTACACCATTACCGCCTCGGTGAGCGATAAGGCGGGCAACCCGGGCAGCGCCACGCACGACGTGACGCTGAACGGCGATGTACCGACGATCGTTATTAACACTTTTGCCCAGGACGACATCGTCAGCGCCGCTGAACACGGTACGCCGCTGGTGATCAGCGGTACTACCGACGCGCCAGCGGGCCAGACGGTGACGGTGACCCTGAACGGCAAGTCCTATACGACGACCGTGCAGAATGACGGCAGCTGGAGCTATACGCTCGGCAGCGCAGATGTTTCCGCGCTGGCAGACGGCGGCGCGTATGTCATTAACGCGCAGGTGAGCAACACCATCGGCAACAGCGCCAGCGACAACCACACCGTTACCGTGGATCTGACTGCGCCGTCGATGGGGATCAGCATTGATTCCCTGCAAAACGACACCGGTCTGAGCGCGAGTGATTTCATCACCAACGACAGCCAGATTATCCTCAACGGTTCCCTGACCGCGCAGCTCGGCAACAACGAGAAGGCGCAGATCAGCCTGGACGGCGGGGCCACGTGGAGTGATCTGAGCGTCACTGGCACGACCTGGCGCTACACCGATAGCCGCACTCTGACGGACGATACGTACCAGTACCAGGTGCGGGTGATCGATAACGCGGGCAACGTGGGGGCAACGGACAGCCAGGACGTGGTGATTGATCTGACCGCGCCTGTGGCAACGAGCATTACGGTTGACTCCATCTCCCAGGATACCGGTCTGTCCGACAGCGACTTTATTACCAGCGATACGCAGATCAGCCTGAAAGGGACGCTGGGCGCGGCGCTGGGCAGCGGTGACCACGTCCAGATCAGCCTCGACGGCGGCCAGAGCTGGACCGACGTCAGCGTCAGCGGTTTGAGCTGGACCTATGTGGATGGCCGTACGCTGGCCGACGGGGATTACAACTACCAGCTGCGCGTCATTGATGATGCGGGGAATATCAGCGCTACCGTAAGCCAGGTAGTGACCATCGATACCGTTGTGCCGGACGCCAGCAAAACGATCGCCATCGACAGCATCAGCGATGACACCGGCCTGAGCAGCAGCGACTTTATCACCAGCGATACCTCGCTGACGCTGCACGGCTCGCTCGGCGCGACGCTGGCCGACGGGGAATATGCCCAGATCAGTATTGACGGCGGCGTGACCTGGCAGAACGTGATTGTCACCGGCAACAGCTGGTACTACGTGGATGGCCGCACGCTGGCTAACCAGACCTATGACTACTACGTTCGCGTGGTGGATGCCGCGGGTAACGTGGGTGCCAGCGCCCAACAGCAGGTCACCGTTGACACGGTGGCCCCGGATGCGGCGATTACGGTGAGCGTGGATAACATCACCGTGGATACCGGCTTCGACAATAACGACTTCCTGACCAGCTCGACATCCTACACCCTGCACGGCACGCTCGGTGCTGAACTGGGAGCGGGTGAGTACGTTCAGGTGAGCATGGATGGCGGCACCACCTGGGTCTACGCCACCGTGAGCGGCACGCAGTGGAGCTATAACGACACGCGCACGCTGACCGACGATAGCTACAGTTACCAGGTACGTGTTGTCGACCAGGCGGGGAACGTCGGGGCTACCACGTCGCAGGTGGTAACGGTGGATACGCAGGCGCCGCAGTACGGCGTCACTATCGACAGCATCAGCGACGATACCGGACAGTCCGGCAGTGATTTCATCACCATGGACACCACACTGACCATTAACGGTTCGCTCGGTAGCGCGCTGGCAGACGACGAGCGCGTGCAGATCAGCCTCGACGGCGGGAATACGTGGGTTGACACCACGGTCACCAACCAGCGCTGGAGCTACACCGATACCCGCGATCTGGATGACGGGGATTACACCTACCAGGTGCGGATTATCGACCAGGCGGGTAACGTTGGCTCCACCGCGTCGCAGGTGGTGACGGTCGATACTACGCCGCCAACCACCATCGGTACCGTGGTGAGCTACACCGACGGTGAAGGCGAGCGTCAGGGCACTTACGGTACGTCGGTGGCGACGGATGATACCTCACCGCTGATCAACGGCACGCTGAACCGCGCCCCGGACGACGGTGAAATTGTGCAGCTCTATCGCGACGGCATTCTGCTTGGTCAGGTAACCATGAACGGCAGCGCCAGCTGGTCCTTCCAGGACAACGGCCTGAGCGATGGCAACCACACCTACATTGTGCGCGTCACCGATAAAGCCGGTAACTACACGGAATCGGACGGGTTTGTGCTGAACGTCGATACCAGCGTGCCGACCACCACGGCGGCAATTACCGCCCAGACCACCTCCGATACCACGCCGATTGTCAGCGGTACGGTATCCGCAGACCTGGTGAACGGTGAATACCTGGTGGTGACGGTGAACGGGAAAACCTACACCTCCCAGACCGGCGGTGCGGTAGTGGTCGACCCGGATCACAACACCTGGTATCTGCAGATCCCGGACAGCGATGCGCTGGGCGTGGCGAGCTATAACGTCACCGCTCAGGTGAAGAGCAGTGCGGGCAACGGTAATACCACCGGTATTGCCAACGGCAGCCTGGTGATTGATACCACCACCGTGAATACCGACTGGGCGACCACGGCGGGGAACAGCAATAACTCGACTATGACCGTCGGCACGAACAGCAGCGGCCTGTGGAATATCATTGCTAACGGCCAGTCTTACTCCAGCAGCGATAGCTCCACTTATGCGGGTAATGCGCTGACCAACACGCGTTCCTACTACGTGGTCAGCCAGACGGCCGCAGACTTTGACCGAAACGGCACACAGGATGTGTTCGGTACTGAAACCGGCTACGCAGGCTCCACGCAGGTCATGTGGACCTACGATGGCAGCACCTATAACGCCAGCCAGCTGGCGATGGGGACCACCATCTGGTACGGCGGCGTGGTGGCGTACGACAAAAACGGGGATGGTTATCTGGATCTGGCATACGGCGATGCGGGTGCGGACTCCATAACCTATCTGATTAACAACAATGGCGTGCTGACACCAGACGGTACCAACGGCGGGGCAGGCTTCTGGGGACAATTCACCACCATGCGTGAAATCTCCGGCGTCGACCTGAACAACGACGGCACCGTAGACATTGTGCAGCACACCAACCGCAGCGGCGCGTACTCGTTAACCGTGATGAACAACAACGGCAACGGCACGCTCTCCATCGGCCAGAACCTGACCAACGTGTTTGTCGCGAACGCCTCGAATACCACCACAGCAGCCTCCATGACGTGGGCGGACTTCAACGGCGATGGCTACATGGATCTGTACCTGGGCAGCAGCTACAACAACACCGGCGGGGTGATCTACTACAACAACGGTGCAGGACAGCTGTCCACGACCAAGAGCGCGGTAGAAGCTTCTAACGCCACGGCGGGGTATCTGTCGGTGGCGGTGGACTGGAACGGTGACGGGCAGATGGACATCATCAAGCTCAGCACCTACGGCGCGTCACAAACCGCAACCCTGTTCACCAACAACGGTTACGGTTCCACCTGGACCTCGAGCCAGCTGGCGTCTGGGCTTGCCAACGTTACCGGCGTGGCCGCGGTGGATTACAACTGGGACGGCGCACAGGATCTGCTGGTGTCGCAGCAAAACGGCAAGGTGGTGCTGGTGCAAAACAGCAAAACCATTGCCGACGGCACCGCGATGCATCTGCACATTGTCGACAGTGAGGGTATCAACGCTTACTACGGCAACACGGTCAATCTGTATAACGCCGCGGGTGTGCTGGTGGCCTCGCAGATCATCAACGCCCAGTCCGGTATCGGCTCGAACGATACCTCTGCGCTGGTGAGTTTCTACGGGCTGGATCCGAATGAGACCTACTCGGCCGAGATCGTCAAGATCACTAACGGCGTGTCGGATAACGTCACCTGGAGCGGCCTGGAGGCGAGCAACGGTAAGGAGGGCTACGTGCTCACTGCCGAAGCGGCCACCGGCGGCCACAGCGGAACGATTACCGGCACCGGGTATAACGACACCTTTATCGCAGAGGATGGCACCTATACCTATAACGGTTCCGGCGGCTGGAATACCCACTCCGACTATGACACCTGGAGCAACACCGGTGGGATGGACGTGGTGGATTACCGTAACGCAACGTCCGGCATTACCTTTGATTTACGTCTCTCCACGGCGCAGGACACCGGGTTTGGCACCACGCGGTTGTTGAACATTGAAGGGATCAACGGCTCGGACTTCGACGATGTCATTACCGGCAACAGCGGTGATAACCAGTTCGAAGGCCGGGGCGGAAACGACACCTTCAATATCGGCAGCGGCGGCCACGACACGTTGCTCTATAAGCTCATCAACGCGTCGGATGCCACGGGTGGTAACGGTCACGATGTGGTGAACGGCTTTACCGTCGGCACCTGGGAAGGCACGGCGGATACGGACCGTATCGACCTGCGCGATCTGCTCTCCGACAGCGGTTATACCGGCACGGGTTCGGCGAGCTATGTGAACGGGGTGGCAACGCTGGACAGCAGCGCGGGGAACATCACCGATTACATCCGCGTGGTGCAAAACGGCAGCAATACCGAAATCCAGGTTGACCTCGACGGTACGGGCGGTCAGTTCTCGCCTACCACGCTGGTGACCCTGAACGGCGTCCAGACGGATCTGGCGACGCTGCTGGCCAATCATCAACTGTTAATTGCGTAAAACCCTGCCGCGGGGAGCGATCCCCGCGGCCTTTTGCGTTTCTTTAGACGACTTGCGTTAACCCGGAGATTATGAAGACACATCCACAGTACGAACCCTGGTTGCAGGGCATGCTCACCATCGCGAAGCACTATCGGCTGGATTTTTCGGCGGAGCATGTTCGGGTCACGATTAACCATGAAAGCCAGTCCCCGCGCCAGCTGGTGCTGGAGGAGATGGCGCGCCAGCTTGGGCTTGGGATGCGTAAGGTGGAAGCAGACGCCGTCTCCCTCGACCCGTGGCGTTTACCGCTGCTGGCGGAGTTCACTGGCGGACAGATCGCGGTTATTAACCGCATGGACAACGACGGCAACGTCAGCCTGCAGTTCAGCGGCGATGGCGGGCTGGAGACAACATTAACGCGGGAAGCGCTCGGCGCACGGCTGAAAACACTGCTGGTGTTGCGCCCGCTCGAATCCACGCCGGATGCCCGCGTGGATGATTACATCAAACCCTATGAGAAAAACTGGTTCTGGCAGCTGGCGCTGAAAGACTGGCGACGCTACAGCGACATCATGCTGGTGGCGCTGGTCGCGAACGTGCTGGCGCTCTCCGGCATGGTCTTCTCCATGCAGGTGTACGACGGGGTGGTGCCCTCGCAGTCTGAAGCCACGCTGTGGGTGCTGTTTGGCGGCGTCATGCTCGCCATCGTGTTCGAATTCATTATGCGCATGCTGCGCGTGCATATTTCGGATGTGGTAGGTAAGCGAGCGGATCTGCGGATCTCCGAGCGGGTGTTTGCTCACGCGCTGCGGATCAAAAACGGCGCCCGCTCTAAATCGACCGGGTCGTTTATCGCCCAGATCCGCGAGCTGGAGTCGGTGCGCGAGCTGATTACCTCCACCACCATTGCGGCGATTTCCGATCTGCCGTTCTTCCTGCTGTTTGTGTTCATTCTGTGGATGATTGGCGGTCCGCTGGTGCTGGTGGTTCTGCTTGCCGTGCCGCTGCTGCTGATCCCGGGCCTGCTGGTACAGCGCCCGCTGGGAAAACTCTCCAGCGAAGGGATGCGCGAATCCGCCATTCGTAACGCCACCCTGGTGGAGGCGGTACAGGGCATTGAGGACATCAAGCTGATGCGCGCCGAACAGCGTTTTCAGAATCAGTGGAACAACACCAACGATGTGGCGGCCACCGTCGGAATGAAACAGCGCTGGCTGACCGGGCTGCTCCTGACCTGGACGCAGGAGGTACAGTCCATAGTTTACGCGGTAGTGTTGCTGGTGGGGTGCTATCTGGTCATCAGCGGTGACATGACCACCGGTGCGCTGGTGGGGACCTCGATTCTGGCCTCGCGCACCATCGCGCCGCTCTCACAGATTTCGGGCGTGCTGTCCCGCTGGCAGTCGGCGAAGGTGGCGAGAAAGGGTCTGGACGACCTGATGCAGCGCCCGATTGACGATCCTCAGCAGGGTAAAAAGGTGCATAAAGCCCATCTGCGCGGGAACTATACCCTCGACGACGTGGGATTCTGGTACGACGACGAGGAAAAACTGACCGTGCTGCACATCAGCAAATTGCAGATCCGCGCCGGCGAACGGGTGGCGGTGCTGGGGCGCAACGGCTCCGGCAAAAGTACCTTGCTGCAGCTTCTGGCCGGGATGCAGGAACCGCAGCAGGGAAGCATTCTGCTGGATGATATTGCCTTAAATCATCTCGACACCGCCGATGTGCGCCGGGATATGCAGCTGCTCAGCCAGCAGGCGCGGCTGTTCTTTGGCTCTGTGCGCGACAATATCCTGATGGGCAACCCGCTTGCTACCGACGAGGAGATCCATCAGGCGCTGGTTAACAGCGGTGCGCTGGAGTTCGTGCGTAAGCAGAAAATGGGGCTGAACTACCTCATCAATGAAGGGGGGGCCGGGTTATCCGGCGGCCAGCGACAGGCGCTGTTGCTGGCGCGCGCCCTGATCACGTCGCCCAATATTCTTCTGCTGGACGAGCCTACCGCCTGGCTGGATGAGATGAGCGAAAAGCAGTTCATTCAGCACTTACAGCAATGGCTGGGCAAGCGCCGGACGCTGGTGGTGGCAACACACCGGCTGCCGATTCTGGATCTGGTTGACCGCATCATCGTGCTGGAAAACGGCAAGGTGGTGATGGATGGCCCGCGCGACGCGATCCTGCGTCAGCACGGTATGGCGCCGCAAAAGGCAGCGCAGCGTACCGTGACCATGAAACCGGCGGCCGTGTCCGAGGAGGGAATGGCATGAATGATCTATCCCGCTATAACAGCCGCCTGAAAGAGCCGCGCCTGCCGCGCTCAACGTGGGTGGCCTGGTCGCTGTTCGCGCTGCTTGCGGCGTTTATCGCCTGGGCGAGTCTGTTTCAGCTTGATGAAGTCACCACCGGCAACGGCAAAGTGATCCCGTCTTCTCACGAGCAGGTCATTCAGTCGCTGGAGGGGGGCATTATCCATAGCCTGCTGGTGCGCGAAGGTGACATCGTTGAACGTGGGCAGCGGCTGGCTCAGCTTGACCGCACCAAAACAGAATCCAGCGTGCTGGAAAGTGAGTCTCGTCTGAATGCCGCGCTGGCCACGGCTGCGCGCCTGAAAGCGGAAGTCAACGACACGGAACTGACGTTTCCGCAAGAGCTGGATGACGACGTTGAACTGGTCAAACAGGAAACGGCGCTCTTCCAGTCCCGTCGCGAAAGCCTGGAAAAAGGGCTGGCCGGTTTGCGTCAGGGGGCTGAACTGGTCCAGCGCGAGCTGTCGTTAACCCGTCCGCTGGTCACTCAGGGGGCGGCGAGCAAGGTGGAGGTGTTACGTCTGGAGCGGCAAAAAAACGAGCTTGAGAACAAAATCACCGAAATGAAAAACCAGTATTACGTGCGCGCCCGTGAAGAGCTGGCGAAAGCGAATGCGGAGATCGAAGCCCAGCGCTCGGTCATGAAAGGGCGCGAGGATTCCCTGACCCGTTTGACCTTCAACGCGCCGGTGCGCGGGATTGTGAAGGACATCGACGTTACCACCGTCGGCGGCGTTATCCCCCCCAATGGGAAACTGATGAGCCTGGTGCCTCTTGACGATCAGATGGTGGTTGAAGCGAAAATTTCACCGCGTGATGTGGCGTTTATCCACCCCGGACAAAAAGCGCTGGTGAAAATCACCGCCTATGACTACTCGATTTATGGTGGACTGACGGGTGAGGTGACCATGATTTCACCCGATACCCTTCAGGATGAGGTCAAAAGAGACGTGTACTACTACCGCGTCTATATCCGTACTGACAGTAACCACCTGACCAATAAACAGGGCAAGGAATTTCCGGTGTTTCCGGGGATGATTGCGACGGTGGATATTAAAACGGGCAGTAAATCCATTCTGGATTATCTGCTGAAACCGCTGAATAAGGCGAAAGAGGCGTTGCGGGAACGCTGACGAACAGAAAAGGGCGCTCGGGAAACCGAACGCCCCAGGATTATACCGGGGAGATTACATCCCCACCCTGGCGTCGCTCCTTCGGAACCACGTTGATGTAATGCGTGACATAGGCAAAATATAACCCGGCATAATTTTCGACGAGCTGCATAAATGCAGGATAAATGGTCATTCGGCCATCCCCTCTGTCTTTAAGATAACCTGCCTCTTGCGGGGATTTAATTATGCGCGCCACGTGGATACGTGAGACAAAAAACGCTTTCGCCAGCGTGCCGGGCGAATAATCAATTATCGCGCCATGTGCAGTTTTGTTTTTAATAGCCTGCAAATATAAATACAGCATAATCATTCGCCCTCCATCTTTATCAATAAATAACCCCACTTCCGGTAACACGGCTTTGAAGGTTAATCCGCGAAACAGATACTCAGCCGCCCGGCGGAAAAAGTTATTTCTCAGAATATCGTTATCTAACAGGTTAAGGTCGATGTTAAATGTCGGGTAAAGAATACTGACGGGTATAAATGCGCCGCTCATGTAACGTTTTAGTTCATCCAGTCCTTTTTGCGTGGGGGCGATGCGCGTCTTTCGGCGATCCTCCATACAGCGCCAGGTCTTAATCCGCCCGGTAGTTCTCAGTAAGGTGATGATAGCAATAACGCTGTTGGGACTGGCGATTTTGTATCGCGAACATAATGCTTTTATCTCTGAAACAGATTCGGCCTGATTGCCGAATATAAAACAACACATGGCAAGAATAATATTGAACCGTGATTCCTGGAGCATTGTTTTGTAGAACAAGGGTTGTTTTTTATAGATGCTGTCATTGATTTTGTAGTGTTCTATTATTGCCTCGCTAAACCGCGGGTTGTTCTTAATAACATCCCTTCGATGTAGCAAGGCCCTGGATGAGATATGATTATCCATAGCATTTTCTCTTTTTGAGCAAGCCGACGTAATGAAGTGTCCAGACTTCTTTTTCGGAATTTTCATTATACCTTGCAGGGAAAACATTTTCCGTCGTTATTTGCAAAGATTGTTATATTTGCACAGCATATGGATCCAGGCGGTGATTAACGCAAAGATGTTGCAGGGCGAGACGTTGATAACGGTTTATTAACCTACGGTGGTAAGATAAAATTAACCTGTTACGCAGGTTATATTCAGGCTTGTGACATTTCCGCATGTTTTTAGTCTCGATGTGCTGGTCATTATTGACCAGGGCAACGGTGTTTTTGTACCCAGGAGCGCATTATGATTCAAAACAATTCTCACAATAATCATGATTGTCATGCACAGGAATTTGTTATTTCAGCCTGCAGTTTTACGTTCCAGGGGTACCGTCTGTTACTGAAAGAGCAGGGAGGGTTGGCGTCACAGGTGCGTTTTGAGGATGACGTCGCAAATCGGGAAGATGTCTACACTATTATCAAAAATCAGGACGCTAAAATTACGGTCTTTCTCGGGGAAGAGATCGTGGATCTTTTGCAGAGCCTCAGGCACCTTGCCGATCTTCTTAACACACTTCCCGTCATCCGCCCGGTCACTCTGTATGGCAATATACCTGACAGTTGGCTGTACGGGACCTTGCGTAGTTTATTGAATAACAATCAAAAATTATCTCTGATCCGCATCGCCAACAGCGGCGATATTATTGCGCGTGTTCAGAAAAAAAATGACGCATGCAGGGACAGATCTCGCTCATTGCAGGATCATCATGCGGACTGTAGCTTTAAAGACCGTCAAAAAGGGCTCACAAACAGAGAACTTGATGTCTTATTAAATTTCTACCGGGGCATGTCGGTAAATAAACAGTGCAAAAAATTTGGGCTGACGAATAAAACGGTATATACACATCGCAAGGCCGGTTTAAGAAAGCTGCAATTAATCCAGTTGTGGTATAAAAATTCTCAGGGTTTTTCTGCGTCAGGGAGTGGGGAACGGCAGGGCAAAATAGAATCACTGTCCAGTACTGAGGTGGATGTCTTTAATGCGCTGCTTAAAAGGGAGATATTTCCTGCGTATCAAATCATCACCGATGAAAATAAAAAAGGTGTTGGGTTTGAGATTTTATTACGCTGGAACAAGAACGGTAAAATTATCAAGCCTGCCCATTTTCTTACCGGGGTGAAAAATCGTGAGCTATGGTTGAATATCACGGCGCTGGTGCTGCATGCCGCTGTTTCTGGCATCAACAAATATAACGGGAAATATTATTTTTCGGTGAATATACCGCCGGAACTCGCGGCCGGAAATGCCTTGCCCGAGATGGCCAAAAAAGCCATCAAGATGCTGCTCAAACCCCAGTGGGCCGGGAACCTGGTCTTTGAATTTGCTGAAGATATTGATGTGACCAAAGATAAAACCATCCCAGAAACCATGCGTCGCCTGCGCAGTACGGGGTGTCGGTTATTCCTGGATGATTGCTTCTCCAGCCATCAAACCATGTTTCCGGTGAGGCAGGTTCATTTTGATGGTTTAAAGCTTGACCGGGATATTGTCGGAAAGTTTGTCGCTAATGACAATGATTACAAACTTATCAAAGCGATTCAGATATACAGTGACATGACCGGCAGCGAATGTATTGCAGAGGGGGTGGATAGCGAAGAGAAATTTGAAAAGCTGGTGGCGTTAGGCGTAAAAAGTTTCCAGGGATATTATCTTTCCCGCGCCGTGAAAGAGGAGGAGTTAGATCGCATGGTAAGATTGTTTAGCTAATAAAATAAGGCCCCGTGGGGCCTGAGATTATTTACGGCCGAGTAACAGGCCCAGAACAATACCCACTGCACCAGCCGCAATCAGGCCGGTTAACGGGTTATTTCTGACTGCCTCAGTGACATCAGAAACGGCATCACTGGCCTGCGCAGCATATTTTCGTGCTGCCCCTTTCACCTGATGTTTAGGGGAGTCAACGAATTCACCAAACTGCTGCTGAGCAGAGCCCGTCAGTTCGTCGAGTTTATTTTTGGCTTTATCACCAGCATACTGTGCGTTTTTATCAGCGTCGAAATCAGACATTGTTACCTCCTTTTGTGGATAATTAAAGGATAGCCGCTATTTCAACATCTGAGAGCCGTAATGCGGATTCAGGCGCGTTTTAGGATATGTCTCCCTTCGCGCCGCCTTACTCTTCAGACTCGTCTTTGCCGTAAAACAGTTTGCCAATTTTGATGAGAGGACGCCCCTGCGACTTACGGTGAAGGTTGCTGTCACGCAGGGAATATACGCATCCGCAGTACTCCTGCTGATAAAACTGTTCGCGCTTGCTGATCTCAATCATCCGCGACGATCCGCCTTGCTTGCGCCAGTTATAATCCCAGTAGACCATGCCCGGATAGTGGGCTGCCGCGCGCTGACCACAGTCGTTGATCTGCTGCATATTCTTCCAGCGCGAGATGCCAAGGGAGCTACTGATCACACTGAAACCATTTTCCGCCGCGTATAACGCCGTGCGTTCGAAACGCATATCGAAACACATGGTGCAGCGGATCCCACGTTCAGGCTCCCATTCCATCCCTTTTGCGCGTTCAAACCAGTTGTCCGTATCGTAATCCGCATCAACAAAGGGCACGCCGTGTTTTTCCGCAAAACGAATATTCTCTTCCTTACGGATGAGATACTCCTTTTGCGGGTGGATATTGGGGTTATAGAAGAAGATGGTGTAATCAATGCCTGAGGCCTGAATGGCCTCCATTACCTCGCCGGAGCAGGGCGCGCAGCAGGAGTGCAGCAGCAGTTTGTCAGCGCCGTTTGGCAGGGTAAGTTGAGGACGAATGAAGGGGGCTGTGCTCATGGTATTCAACAATATGTTAATGAAATTTATGGAATTGTAGCATAGATCCCGCACAGCCGGGATCTCTGCACAGCGCGCGCCGTTTACCCGGCAAATTTCAGCAGCGCTTCTCCATCCAGGCGATAGCGCACCCACTCGGACTGCGGGAGCGCGCCAATGCTCAGATAGAAGTCGATTGCCGGCTGGTTCCAGTCCAGTACGCTCCATTCCAGACGACCACACTGGCGTTTTACGGCGAGCTGCGCGATATGTTTCAGCAAGGCTCTTCCCGCGCCTTTACCGCGATAATCCGGGGATACATACAGGTCTTCCATATAGATACCGTTGCGGCCAAGCCAGGTTGAATAGCTGGTGAAGAACACGGCATACCCAGCGATCTTACCTTCATACTCCGCGATCAGCGCTTCGGTTTTACTGTCTGCGCCAAAGAGGGTTTCGCGGATCTCGTCCGGCGTGGTGATCACTTCTTCCGGTGCTTTTTCATAGACCGCCAGCTCATAAATCATGGCGTAAATGGCCGCCGCATCCTCGGGGCGGGCCTGACGAATGGTAATGCTCATGGTATTTCCTGCATGTTTTGCGATTGATGGCGCTAAGCATACGGAGTATTGTCCGAAGAATTAAGTGCAATGAAATCAACAAATGATGAATATTATGCATCCGGCCCTGAGACGCCTTGATTTAAACCTGCTGCCCGTTTTCGACGCCATTTACCGTCACCGTTCGGTTCGCCTGGCCGCCGATGAGTTAGCGATGAGCACATCGGCACTGAGCCATGCGCTGTCACGTTTGCGAACGACGCTGAATGATCCGCTATTTTTTCGGGAAGGGCATCGCATGTCACCCAGCGTGTATGCCACACAGCTCGCGCCGTCCATTGCTTCTGCTTTGTCGTTTCTTAATCATGAGCTTACCCCGCAGCCGGAGTTTGAAGCGGCCAAAAGTAGCGAGAGCCTGCACATTGCGATTACAGATTTTACCGCGCTTTGTATATTCCCGGCCCTGATGCACACGTTGCAGGATGCCGCGCCGGGTTTGCGTTTTGAATTGCGCTATCTGCCACACAGCCCGGCGCTGACGGAGCTGCTGGCGGGCGAAGTGGATCTGGCGCTCGGTTTCAGCACGGCGGAGGAGATCCGCCATCCTGAACTGGAGGAGATAAGCTGGCTTGAAGATGAGTATGTGGTCATCAGCAACGCAAGCCGGACACGTCTGACGCTGGAGGATTATCTCGCGGCCCGCCATCTGGTGGTCACCCCCTGGAATGAGAAGCAGGGCGTGCTGGATTTACGGCTGGAGGAGTTGGGCTATACCCGGCACATTGCAATCAAAACCCCGTCAATGCTCAGCGCGCCGTTTATCGTTGCGCAAAGCGATCTGCTGATGGCCATTCCCCGGTATGCAGCCGAAAAGCTGAAGGCGGCAGTGAATATCAACATTTTTACCTTACCGTTCGCCATTCAAAAATTCGACGTGAAAATTTACTCCCATAAACGCAGCGGTCAGCGGGGCGCAACCCGCTGGCTGAAAGAAGAGTTGCAAAAATTAGCAATAGAAGTGAAAGCCGGTTAAGCGCAGCGCCAGTCGGCAGAAAGGGGCATGTCGTTGCGCGACTGCAATGACCGGTATCATCAGGAGACTGAAATGAAATCAGATGTTGGTTTTTTACTAAATAAAATCATTGACTTGCTTGTTTCATGTAATGAAAGTGTTTGGTCAAAGAAACTCATCTATTTTCGCGAACAGCTGGGCTCTGATTATGAGCAGGCCTTGTTAGGTATCAGGTCTATTTTCGCAGGGGCAGGGTCCTTTAACGACTTAATACTGCAAAATAACGGCAAAATGCTGCGAGAAGAGAACAACGCGCTTAATAGGTTACAAGATGAGCTATACAGCTTAACTAAAGCAGAGATCTCCGCGCGTAACATTTAAAGTTTAGTTAAAAGATGTGGTAGAAGACCTCTGCCACCAGGATGAATAAAAGTATAAATAATACCAAACCAAATGATTAATAACGTATGTTATCTGAGATATGGCCTCGCGCCTGCCGCAAGTCATCGGCAGGCGCGCGGGGGCCGTAACTGATAGGGTTTCAGTTGGTATCTCAGTCTAATATATGTTAAGCATGCGGTCCCTGTAACAGGGGGCAGCGGATCCAAAAGCTAACTTATTAAATGATTAGCTATCGCGGGGCACTCTTATTATCAACGGGGTTGTCTCAAATCCGTGCGGGCATTTGCGCGCATTGCAATGCTCAGCGTATGAGCAGTCTTCAGAATCCAGGTTTTTATTAAAAGGACAGGCCATTTTGTTTTTTATTTCGTCCCACAGGTTCTCATTGTATGGCGAGACGTTATAAAGGGATATTTGGTTGAACACCCCATTTACAAAAATTCCATTTTTTGTTGTATGTATTCTGTCTCCGGGCAAAAGATAGATGTCACTCTCGTACCAAATTATTAATCTTAATAATTTCAAACCAACAATGTGCGAATAAACGATTCCTGTGTTAGGGCAAATGACAGAACTTAATACTCGCCACGACATCATACTCTTCTCCATAAGATATTTTTACCTGGATTTAGGTTTAGCACGTGATTAGACATCAATCAATGTTGTAACTCATTGATATTGATCGTTATTTTAAGGTGTTGTGATTTTTCTCTATATATAACAATGGTTTGTGCAATATGGTTTCGATAATTATTTTGAATTATATATCTTACATCAAAGAGGAGTGGTTTGATTTTGACCGTTTACAGGTTCTGAACGCAAAAAAATAAGATTTCGTAGAAGCCTTTATTATTAAGGAAAATTTAATCATGGCGGAAACCATTTCATTTCAACATGTTACCTGGTTTAAAGTTTAGATGGTTTTTTGAATTATTATCAATGCTGCTTATCGATTCCAGCGAATAAAGGGTACTGGTGACGCTTTTTTTTGGCTTAGCCATAGAAAATGGCTTAATTCGAATGTTGAGGCCAGCATTTCAAAGAGAAATTATTCAGAATTACTTATGTATGATAATGCGCTTCAAGAGCCTGATAACCCTATGAAAGCAGTTGTTTACATAATGTTGCTTTAAAGGGTACCATACCCCCCTATAGTATCAGGAGGCCGTATGCCGCACTCACCCGAAGATAAAAAACGTATCCTCACTCGCGTTCGTCGCATTCGGGGCCAGGTTGATGCCCTTGAACGTGCGCTGGAGTCGGGCGACCCCTGTCTGGCCATCCTGCAGCAAATTGCCGCCGTGCGCGGCGCTGCCAATGGCCTGATGGGCGAAATGGTTGAAATTCACCTCAAAGATGAGCTGGTAACGGGGGAAACCACGCCGGATCAGCGAGCCGTGCGCATGGCAGAAGTCGGCCATTTACTGCGCGCTTATCTAAAATAAACCCACACACCACACAATAAGGGAAGACACTATGAAATCTCGCGCAGCCGTCGCATTTGGCCCTGGCCAGCCGCTCAAAATCGTTGAAATCGACGTTGCACCGCCGAAGAAGGGCGAAGTGCTGATCAAAATTACCCATACCGGGGTGTGCCATACCGATGCCTTTACGCTGTCGGGCGACGATCCGGAAGGCGTTTTCCCGGCGGTGCTCGGCCATGAAGGGGGCGGTGTGGTGGTGGAAGTGGGCGAAGGCGTGACCAGCCTGAAGCCGGGCGACCACGTAATCCCGCTGTACACCGCAGAATGCGGCGAGTGTAAGTTCTGCAAATCCGGTAAGACCAACCTCTGCCAGGCGGTTCGCGCCACTCAGGGCAAGGGGCTGATGCCGGACGGTACCACCCGTTTCTCCTATAACGGCGAGCCGGTTTACCACTACATGGGCACCAGCACCTTCAGTGAATACACCGTTTGCGCGGAGATCTCACTGGCGAAGGTGAACCCGCAGGCGCCGCTGGATAAAGTCTGTCTGCTGGGCTGCGGCGTCACCACCGGGATTGGGGCAGTACACAACACGGCGAAAGTGAAAGAGGGCGACACCGTGGCGGTGTTCGGTCTTGGCGGGATTGGTCTGGCGGTGATTCAGGGCGCGGTCCAGGCGAAGGCCGGGCGGATCATCGCGGTGGATACCAACCCGGAGAAATTCAAACTGGCGGGTGAAATGGGCGCGACCGATTTCGTGAACCCGAAAGATCACGAAAAACCGATTCAGGAGGTCATTGTTGAGATGACCGACGGCGGCGTGGACTTTAGCTTCGAATGTATCGGCAACGTGAACGTGATGCGTTCCGCGCTTGAATGCTGCCACAAGGGCTGGGGCGAGAGCATTATCATCGGCGTGGCCGGTGCGGGCCAGGAGATCAAAACTCGTCCGTTCCAGCTGGTAACCGGGCGCGTATGGCGTGGCTCAGCGTTCGGCGGCGTGAAAGGGCGCACGCAGCTGCCGGGGATGGTTGAAGATGCGATGGCCGGGAAAATCCAGCTCGATCCGTTCATCACCCACCGTTTACCGCTGGAGCAGATCAACGAGGCGTTCGATCTGATGCATGAAGGTAAATCCATTCGTACCGTTATTCATTTCGGCGACAAGTAACTCTTCTGCCAGCGGTTTTTCGCCGCTGGCGTTTCTTTAATAATCTTCTCTAAAGTGTGACCAGTGCGGCGTTTTTAGCCGTAATCTAAATCTCAGCCGTGCCGATGACTATTTAACAGGCGTGTTTTTACGCATCTTACCTACAAGAGAGTCGACGGTCATGGACAACACTACTTCGATGCCAGCGCAGCGCAAGCTGGGCTTCTTGCATCACATCAGGCTGGTTCCGCTGTTTTCCTCCATTCTCGGTGGCATTATTCTGCTATTTGCCTTGAGCGCAGGTCTGGCGGGGTATTTCCTTTTACAGGCCGACACCGATCAGCAGGATGTCACGTCTGAAATTCAGGTGCGTATGGGGCTGTCGAATAGCTCAAACCATCTGCGAACCGCGCGTATCAATATGATCCACGCCGGGGCGGCGAGCCGTATCGCGGAAATGGATGCGATGAAGCAAAACATCGCTGAGGCGGAAAAACGGATCAAGCAGTCTCAGGAAGGGTTTAATGCCTACATCAATCGCCCGGTTCGTACGCCTGAGGATGAAGCGCTGGATGCCGATCTGAAAACACGCTATGACGCCTATATCGCAGGCCTGCAGCCGATGCTTAAGTTTGCTAAAAACGGCATGTTTGAAGCCATCATTAACCATGAAAACGAAAGCGCCCGCCCGCTGGATGATGCCTACAACGCCGTGCTGCTGAAGGCGATAAAGATCCGCACCGAGCGCGCGAACGCCCTGACGGTTAAGGCACACAGCCGCACCCAGCTGGGTCTGATGTTTATGGTGGGCGCGTTTGCCCTGGCGCTGGTGCTGACGGCCATGACCTTTGTCGTGCTGCGTCGCACGGTTATCACCCCGTTGCAGCGCGCCGCGAAACGCATTGAAAATATCGCCAAAGGCGACCTCACCATGCCGGACGATGTGGCCGGACGCAGCGAAATTGGCCGCCTGACACGCGACCTGCAAACCATGCAGCACTCGCTGGAGAACACCGTCGGTACCGTGCGTCAGGGGGCGGAAGAGATCTATCGTGGCACCAGCGAAATCTCCGCAGGCAACACCGACCTCTCTTCCCGTACCGAGCAACAGGCGGCAGCCATTGAGCAGACGGCAGCCAGCATGGAGCAGCTCACCGCAACGGTGAAACAGAACGCCGATAACGCGCACCATGCCAGCAAGCTGGCGGAAGATGCCTCCGGTAAAGCCAGCCGTGGCGGCCAGATGGTCTCCGGGGTGGTTAAAACCATGGGCAATATCTCTACCAGTTCGAAGAAGATTTCCGAAATTACCGCCGTGATTAACAGTATCGCCTTCCAGACCAATATTCTGGCGCTCAACGCGGCGGTAGAAGCAGCGCGTGCGGGTGAGCAGGGGCGCGGGTTTGCTGTGGTGGCAAGCGAAGTTCGTACTCTGGCAAGCCGCAGTGCGAATGCCGCCAAAGAGATCGAAAGCCTGATCAACGAATCCGTTTCGCTGATTGACCAGGGCTCGGGCGAAGTCGTCGCCGCCGGTAATACCATGAATGAAATCGTCGAAGCGGTTAAACGCGTCACGGACATTATGCTGGAGATCGCCGCCGCGTCTGATGAACAGAGCCGTGGTATTGAGCAGGTGAGCCAGGCGATTTCTGAGATGGATAAAGTGACCCAGCAGAACGCCTCGCTGGTGGAAGAGGCTTCCGCCGCGGCGGCATCGCTGGAAGAACAGGGCGCGCGTCTGACCGAGGCGGTGGGTGCATTTCGACTGAGCGGCGCGAAGCAAGGCCGGGCGGCAACGTCTGCGCCAGTGGCGAAGAATGCGCCGCTGCGTCCGGCGGCAGCGGTTTCCGGGGATAACTGGGAGACGTTCTGAGTGGCGTGTTGTGTCGGGTGGCGGCTTCGCCTTACCCGACCTACAAATAAAAAGGGACCTTTCGGTCCCTTTTTTCATCGCTTACTTTTTATCGGGTAACGCATACGCGATAACGTAATCACCGCGATCCGGTGACTGGCGGGCGCCGCCAGCGTTAATGACGATGTACTGTTTACCGGTTTTCGGTGAAACGTAGGTCATTGGCCCGGACTGGCTGCCGACCGGCAGACGGTCTTTCCAGATCTCTTTTCCGGTGGCGGTATCGAACGCGCGCAGGTAGAAATCCTGAGTGCCGGCAAAGAACAGCAGGCCAGACTGGGTGGAGAGTGACGCGCCAAGGGTTGGCATCCCGATAGGGATCGGCATATGCATGCGAATACCCAGCGGGCCGGTATCTTCCACGGTGCCCACCGGAACCTGCCACACCAGCTTGCCGGATTTCAGGTCAACCGCGGACATCGTGCCAAACGGCGGTTTCTGGCATGGAATACCCAGCGGTGACAGGAAACGCTCGCGCATGGCGCCGAACGGCGTGCCGTCCATGGGCACAATACCCATCTCAATCCCGCTGGCGTCTTTCGCCACGCTGGCGCGCGGTACCATGTAGTTGGCCAGTCCCAGGCGCATATCGTTGACGAACATCAGCCCGTTGTTCGGATCGACCGAGACGCTGCCCCAGTTCATCCCGCCCAGTGAGCCAGGGAACTGCAGGGAACGATCGAGACCCGGCGGGGTAAAGACCCCCTGATGGCGCATCTCTTTAAACTGGATGCGGCACAGCAGCAGGTCGACAGGCGTCGCGCCCCACATGTCGGATTCGGTCAGGGTCTGGTTGCCAATCATCGGCATACCGACGGAATACGGCTGCGTCGGGGAGTAGCGTTCGCCCTGCACGTTACCCGCCGGGGCCGGACGTTCTTCCACTTTCGCCACCGGTTTGCCGGTTTCGCGGTTGAGCATAAAGATCATGCCCTGTTTACTGGTCTGCACCAGAACCGGCGTGGTTCCGCCTTTACCGTCTGGCAGATCGTACAGCAGCGGTTGAGAAGGCAGATCGAAGTCCCACAGGTCGTGATGGGTGGTCTGGAAATGCCAGCGGACCTGGCCGGTGGTGGCGTCAACGGCAACGATGGAAGAGCTGTATTTATCATCCAGCGCGGTGCGTTCTCCGGCCCAGAAATCTGGCGTGGCGTTACCGGTTGGCAGGTAAATCAGGTTCAGTTTTGCGTCATAGGACATTGCAGACCAGACGTTCGGTGTACCGCGCGTGTAGGTCTGGCCTTCCGGCGGCAGGCCGGTCAGGTTCGGATTACCCGGATCCCACGCCCAGGCCAGTTTACCGGTATGAACGTCATAGGCGCGCACCACGCCCGGCGGTTCGCCGGTGGAGAAGTTATCCGCCACGCGTCCGCCGACTACCACCACGTTTCCTGCCACCAGCGGCGTGGAGGTTTGCTGATAGTAGCCCGGTTTAATCTCACCCATACCCACGCTCAGATCCACGGTACCTTTGTCACCAAAGTCTTTGCAGGCTTTACCGTTATCGGCGTTGATGGCAATCAGGCGGGCATCGGTGGTGGGCAGGAACAGACGGCGCGGACAGGCGGCGGGCTGCGCATCAGCCTGTGACGTTGTCACGTTTTGTGAATCTTCAAAATAGCCCAGCCCACGGCAGCGCTGCCAGTTCGGGGCCGTGGCTTTGGCGTCGTAACGCCACTTCTCTTTCCCGGAATCTACATCCAGCGCCAGCACTTTGCTGTACGGCGTACAGACGTAGAGCGTGTCGCCAATCTGCAGCGGCGTGTTCTGGTCTTCCGCACCGGAGCCGTTGCTCTGAGGGATATCCCCGGTATGGGCAACCCACGCGACTTTCAGCTCGTTAACGTTCTGCTTGTTAATCTGGTCAAGGGCCGCAAAACGATCCCCGTGGGTGGTGTTACCCCAGTGTTCCCAGTTCTTCTGCTGTTCGCCAGCCGCGACCGGTTTCACCGGCACCGGCTCATTCGCCGCCACCAGCGTTTGGGGTTTAAACATCCAGCCCAGGCTGACCAGCATTGCCACGGCGATCAGCGCCGCCACGCTAAAAGCCGGGCCTTTTTTCACCGGAGTCGCACGGTTTGCCGCACGCAGGAACGGCCAGACGAGGGCACACAGGAATGCCAGCACCGCAAAGGTGAAGAGGCGTGAGAAGAGCGGCCAGAAATCCCAGCCGGCATCGCTTACCGCCCAGAACAGCGACGCGATAAACGCGATGCCATACAACACAATCCCGCTGTTGCGGTTGATGAAAATCAGGATCGCGGCAATCACCATTACCGCGCCCATGATCAGGAAGTATCCACTTCCGCCTACGGTGACGAGTTTAAAACCCAACCCGCCAACGGCCAGACCGACGATTGCCATCAGTCCGGCAAGGAGCCACTGCAGGATACGGGGTATCCCACGTGGCGCGTTGCCAAATGCCATCTCTTTCTCCTTAAGCTCCCCCGCTGCACAGCACGACAACGTGCCGGAAGTGTACCAGGTGGGTAATAAATGCAGTGGGAATAATGATTAATACGCTTGAATTCGGGGTTGATAAAACATTTACGAACCATTTGGTGAATTCGTCGCTATGATAAAACTGTTAAATTGTTTTGCGCAATTGTTAATAAATGATTTCGCATTAAATGATTAGAACGCAGGAATGACCCTCGCCCCGGGGGGAGAGGGTCAGGGCAAGGGGAAAGGAATCAGGCAGGCATCGATTTACGTATCGCGCTCAGCAGCGTCTGTGCACCTGAGGAGAGCGGCGTATCAACGCGGGTTAAAATGCCAATCGGCTCGCCGGCGCCGGGCGAGGTCACCGGCAGTGCGGTGAGCGTGCCCTGGCGTAAATCATCTTTGACCGCACCGGAGGGGACGAACCAGACGTAGTCATAATCCACGGTAAGCTGGCGTGACAGGGAGGCGGACAGGGTTTCAATACAGCCTGTCGGCAGCGTACAGCCCTGCATCTGCAGTAACGTTTCGGCATTTTGCCGTGGAACCGTACCTTTTGGTGACACGACCACCGGCCACTCCATCACCCGGCTTAGGGTTACCGTATCCTGCAACAGAGGATGGTTGGGGCGTACCACCAGCTTCAGGGATTCCAGGAACAGCAGCTCATAATTCAGACCCACCATCAGTTCAGGATCTGACATCCGTCCGATACCCAGATCCAGCTCGCCGGATTTCAGCCCCGCAAGCAGCATGGTGTTATTCATGGTGGCGACCTGCAGGGTCGTATGTTTTTGCTGTTTGTGAAACTGACCGATCACCGGCGGTAGAATGCCCAGCGCCGCCGTGGGCAGGGCACCCACACGGACAATCTCGTGCGTCTGCTCTTCTTTACGGTTTAGCGCCTGTCCGGCGGTATTGAGCGCATCAAGCACTTTTACTGCATGGGTCAGAAACTGCTCGCCGACCAGGGTCAGTTGTGCGCCCAGACGGCCGCGATCGAACAGACGGGCACCGGTCAGTTGTTCCAGCTCGTTAAGCGTTTTTGAGAGAGCAGGCTGGCTTAGGTTAAGGGTTTCAGCCGCACGCCCCAGCGTTCCCTGTTGAGCGACGGCCACAAATGTATGCAAATGGCGCAAGCGAATGCGCTGACTGAACAGACCATTTTTTTCCATAGGCGATGTTAAAAACAGAGCGATGCGGGTGACAAGCTAAGTTGTTTAATTTTGATAACTTGATAGCAAAATATTTTTAACATTTGATCTGTTTGAGTTACAACATGTTTTTGGCGGGGAGCTGAACGTCCTTGTTCATTTATTGCACATTCGGGCAGGGAAACGTTAAATCACGCCATCACCGCCGTCGGAACACCATACCTGGCCGGTCGTAAAGGAACACTCATCTGACGCCAGCGTGACGTATAAAGGTGCAATCTCCACCGGCTGGCCCGGACGGCCCAGCGGTGTGTCACCCCCAAACTGCTTCACTTTCTCCATCGGCTGGCCGCCGCTGGATTGCAGCACCGTCCAGTAAGGCCCGGGAGCCACGGCATTAACGCGAATGCCCTTCGGCCCCAGTTGTTTGGCAAGGGATTTGGTAAACACCGCCAGACAGGCTTTGGTCTGGGCATAGTCCAGCAGGACAGGGCTGGGTTTTACCGCCTGCACCGAGGAGGTGTTAATAATTGCCGCAGGGGCTTTCAGATGGCGAAGCGCCGCTTTGGTGATCCAGAACGGGGCATAAACGTTGGTTTTAAACGTGGCATCGAAATCTTCGGTAGTGAGTTCTTCCAGCGATTCCCGATACTGCTGGCGACCGGCGTTATTCACCAGAATGTCCAGCCCGCCAAGTTTAGCCACAGCTTCTTCCACCAGGTTCTGGCAGAAGGTTTCATCCCGGACATCCCCTGGCAGCGCGACGGCGTTGCGTCCTTCGGCCTTGATAAGGTCGATAACCTCTGCGGCGTCTTTCTCTTCTTCAGGCAGATAATTAATGGCGACATCGGCGCCTTCACGGGCGTAGGCAATGGCCACCGCGCGGCCGATACCGGAGTCACCGCCGGTAATCAGCGCTTTTTTGCCCGCCAGACGGCCGTGGCCTTTATAGCTCGTTTCCCCGTGATCGGGAACAGGTTGCATCTCAGAAGCCAGTCCTGGTGGCGTCTGCGGCTGTTCCGGGAAAGGGGGTTGCGGATAAGCGTTCGTACGTTGTTGAGTATCACTCATAGCTGACTCCTTAAGCCAATAGGTGAGTTAGGATGAAAATACAGCGTTAACGCTTCGCTGAGTTATTTCTGCAGATGATCGACACGCACCACGGAAGGCGATGACTTTTTATCAAGCGAACCGTTAATGCTGATCATCTGGTCTGGTTTGACTGTTCTGCCGTCAAAAACTGCTTTTGGGATAATAACGTCGATTTTTCCGGATTTATCCTGAAATACATACTTATCGCCGCTACCGTCAATAAGGTTGCCGCGCAGTGAAATGGTCGCGCCATCATGCATTTGTTTCGCCTGGTCGATGGTCATAATACGGGCATCATCCGTGCCGCGATAACCGCTATCCAGTGCATGCGGAGGAGGCGGTGCTTCACCCTTTTGTAACCCGCCGTTATTATCAGCCCATGCGGTTGGCACCATAAATATTAAAAAAGCGGAAATAAGTGATAATTTCATCTGATATCCTTCATTTAAGGTGTCTTGACTTATTAAGTATTGTTGCTATTCCTTTATGTGGCAAATGTGATAAGTCTTAAAAACATTCGCCATACAAAACAGAACGTTTGGTAAATAAGCGAAACGGTGATAGCTACCATGAATGATAAAAATGAAAAGTTACCCGGGATAAATGAGAGTTATCGCTTGCTGAGGTTTGAATATGCATTTCGCCAGGTCGGATTTATTGTGTTACTGAGTATTATCATCGCGGCGATTGCTGGTCTGTTTTCAAGTGGGATAGTGAGTGACACGGAGAAAACCAATTCTGCAAAATCCCTGACCCTCAACTATGAGCGCTTTGCGCGTCGGCAAACGGAGTCGCGACTTCAGCTGACCTTTCCGGTCAACAACGAGGGCAAATACACCGTGAGCATGACCAGCGAGAGCAGCGACGCCTACGAGCCGGGCAGCGTCTGGCCGCAGCCAGACAGCATGTACAGCCGCGGGAACACGCTCTATTTTGTCTATAATCATCTTGAAAAATCGCCACATTTTGCGGTCTGGCTGTTCATTACCCCGACCAGAGGCGGTAAATGGCACAACGTCATTCGTGTAAACAACCTGCCGGATATTCCTTTCTGGCAATTTATTTACCCTTAGGAGGCTGCCATGGATATGGTTTTTAGGGCGTTGGCGATTTACCTGTTTCTGGTGGTGGTCTTCAAAGTTGCCGGACGACGTGCGTTGCTGCAGATGACCAGCTTTGACCTTATTCTCCTGTTAATTATCAGCGAAGCAACCCAGCAGGCCCTGCTGGGGGAGGATTTTTCGGTCACGGGTGCAATGATAACCATCACCACGCTGGTGGTTGTGGATATTATTTTTGGACTGATGAAAAAGTATTTTTCGCCGGTGGAGAATATTCTGGATGGCACGCCGGTAATTCTGGTTGAGAACGGCGTGCCCTTAGCAGATAAACTCAAAAAGGTCGATGTTTCATGTGATGATATTCTGGTTTCGGCCCGGCAGAATAATGGTATTACAAAGTTAAGCGAAATCAAATATGCCATTCTGGAACGTAATGGCCATATTTCCATTATTCCTGAGAAAAAATGAGAGGCCTGATGATGAGCAATCTATACCACGACAACACCATTACCGTGGCTGAACTGACCAAAAAACTGGCGAGCAGGTTAATCGATGCCGGGCTTCGCTTAACAACCGCAGAATCCTGCACCGGCGGGAAGCTTTCGGTAGCGCTCTGCGCGGAAGAGAACACTGCCGATTTTTATGACGTGGGGCTGGTCGTCTTCAGCGATAGCGCGAAGGAGAGGATCCTGGGCGTAAGCCCGGAAACCCTCGCGCGGTTTACCGCCGTCAGTGAACAGACCGTCACCGAGATGGCGGCCAGCATCCGCGACATTGCCCAGGCCGATGTCAGTATCGCCATCAGCGGCTATGCCGGGCCGGAAGGGGGAGAAGACGGCACGGCGGCGGGGACCGTGTGCTTCGCCTGGAATATTGGCGGAAAGACGGAAACGAGCAGGGTGCTCTTTTCCGGCGACTGTCAGGACGTGGTGGAAAAAGCGGTGCATTACTCGCTGGCTGAATTAGTGACGAAATTATCGGGCTGAAATAACGCGGAGGTTTTATGGCTGTGATGGTCATTACTGGCGGGACGGCGGGCGTGGGGAAAGCCACGGCGCTGCACTTTGCAAAAGCAGGCTACGATGTGGGCATTATTGCGCGCGAGGAGACAAGCCTGCACTCGACCCAGGAAGAGCTACGCCGTTTTGGCGTCAATGCATTGGCCGTGCAGGCGGATGTGGCCGACAGTCAGGCGGTGGTGGATGCCGCCAACGAAATTGAGTATCGCCTTGGGGCGATAGATGTGTGGGTCAATAATGCCATGGGAGCGGTGCTGGCGCCGTTTCGGACCATGACGCCGGATGAATTTCGCCGCGTCACAGAAGTCACCTACCTTGGCTACGTGAACGGTACCCGTGCCGCGCTGGAACTGATGGTGCCGCGCGATCGGGGCGTGATTATTCAGGTTGGCTCCGCGCTGGCCTACCGCTCCATTCCTCTGCAGTCCGCCTACTGCGGCGCCAAAGCCGCGATCCGGGGCTTTACCGATGCGGTGCGTACCGAGCTGATGCATGAGAACAGCCGGGTGCAGCTCGCCATGGTCCAGATGCCGGGGCTGAATACGCCGCAGTTTGAATGGGCACGGAATAAGTTTGCCTGGGCGATGCGCCCGGTTCCGCCGGTGTTTGAGCCGGAAGTGGCCGCGAGTGCCATTTTCAGGGTGGCGCAAAAACCGGTGCGCGAGCTGTGGGTGGGCAGCAGTACCATCCAGTCGATTGTCGGCCAGTTCCTCTTCCCCGGCTTTCTTGACCGCCTGATGGTGAAAAAGGCCTGGGAAGGGCAGATGACCGACACCCTGAACGCAGAAGACCGGCGGGATTACCTCGACCAGCCGGTCAACGACCTGCACAAAATCCACGGCCATTTCTCCGCTGAGGCGAAAACGCGCGCCAGCGCTGTCTCCTCTGGCGCGCCCGGGAAAGTGCTGCTGGGCTCCCTGGCCGTCGCAGGGATTGTGCTCACACGCCTGATGCGCGGCCGCAAAAAGTAGTCAGCGCAGCGCGCTACGGTTTGTCCAGAACCAGCGATAGCCGTAGCCGCCTATATCCAGCTCAACGGTTTTGCCGCAGACCAACGCATCCTCGTAGCGTTTGTCTGCCAGACAGGCGGTCCAGGTGGCGTGGCGGATCCCTCTGGCGGTGAAGGTCACCGGTTTATCGCTGAAATTAACAAAGGTAAGAATGCTGCGATCTTCAGCCTCGTAGTAAATCCCCAGCACTGCATCATTATCGATGGCGATAAGATGAAACGGCGCTACGGCAATCTCCGGGAATTCAGACCGCGTGTTGGCGATATCGATAATCCGGTGCAGCAGAGAGTTGCGGTGCAGCAGCGAATCCGCCACGTTAATTTTCTGATAACGATAGGGCCCGTGGTCAATGATGGGCGCGATAAAGCTCTGCGGGTCTGCGTCAGAGAAGCCACCGCCCTGAGAGGGCGCCCACTGCATGGGTGTACGCACGGCGTAACGCTCTTCTAAATCCAGATCATCACCCATGCCGATTTCATCCCCGTAGCGCATAACGAGCACCCCGGGCAGGGAGAACAGCACGGCGTGGCAGAGCGCCAGCCGCTTCTGGTCGCCATTCAGCATGGGCGCCAGGCGACGGCGGATCCCACGCTGGTACACGTTCATCTCTTCATCCGGGGCGAACGTGTCGAGGACGAACTGTTTATCCTTTTTACCGATCCCCTCCAGATCCAGCTCGTCGTGGTTACGCAGCCAGTTGGCAAAGCAGCAGGAGTCCGGCGGGACGATCATTTTCTTCACCGCATTGCGCAGCGGGCGGGCGCTTTTCCTGGCCAGGCTCACGTAGAAATATTTATTAAGCCAGAAGTTAAGCACCAGATGCAGGCGGTCGTTATTGCCGAAATAGTCCTTGTAGGCTTCCACTTCTACGT
The DNA here is from genome assembly GCF_023544405.1 of Enterobacter cloacae complex sp. OE43NF. Taxonomy (NCBI): domain Bacteria; kingdom Pseudomonadati; phylum Pseudomonadota; class Gammaproteobacteria; order Enterobacterales; family Enterobacteriaceae; genus Enterobacter; species Enterobacter cloacae complex sp. OE43NF. Next base: position 79,268 of record NZ_JAMJFW010000005.1, on the reverse strand, counting down.
CAACTTCACCGAGCAGGATCGCCTGCGGGTTATGTTGGGTAATCAGGCGGCGCAAGTGCTCCAGGATCCACAGCCCCTTTTTCTCGTCACCGCCTCCGGCCTGGGTGGTGAGATGCGACGCGGCGTCCAGACGGAATCCCGATACGCCGAGCTTAAGCCAGAAGAGGATAATGTTCTCTATCTCTTTAATTACCGCAGGTGAGGTGAGGTTGAGATCAGGCTCGTGGCGATAAAACATATGCCGGTAGTATTGACCCGCCTCGTCATCCCATGTCCAGATGCTCTTTTCCACGCCGGGGAACATCGGAGGCGTATCGTCATCGTCATTATCTGACCACAGATAATAGTCGCGAAAGGGGGATTTCGGGTTGCGCCGGGCCTCCTGAAACCAGGGGTGGGCGTCCGACGTATGCTGGATCAACAGCTCGATAATGACCTGCATCCCCAGCTCACGTGCCTGCTCAATAAAAGCGATAATATCCGCCAGTTTGCCGAACCGGGGGTCGACCTGCAGGTGGTCGCTGACGTCATACCCTTCGTCCAGAAAAGGGGTAAGGTAAAACGGAGTGATCCAGATTACTGTCGCCCCCATGCGGCGTATATATCGCAATTTGGCCGTTATTCCGGCGATGTCTCCGCAGCCATCGCCGTTTAAATCGTAAAACAGTGCCGTATCAATTTGATAAATAATGGCCCGTGTATGCCATCCTGCCATCCTGCACCTCAGTGGTAACCTTCTGTATCAGAAACTTTTCCCCGAAAGACGTAGTAACTCCAGGCGGTGTACACCAGGATCACCGGAATAATCAGTAACGTCCCCACCAGCATAAAGAGCTGGCTGGCGGGCGGGGCCGCGGCATCCCACAGGCTAATGCGCGGCGGAATAATGTTCGGCCACAGGCTGATGCCCAGTCCGCTAAAACCGAGGAAGATAAGCCCAAGCGTCAACAGGAACGGACGCGCGTGGCTGGCCGGGTTGCGGGTCAAGCGCCAGATCCACAGGCTAAATACGCCTACCAGCAGAGGCACCGGCAGGAACCAGAAGAAGTTAGGCAGGGTAAACCAGCGCTCGGCCACGTACTGCCAGCCGAGTGGCGTCCAGATGCTCACCACCGCGATGACGACAATCAGCGCCAGCAGCACGTGGCGGGTCAACTCGCGCATGCGGTTTTGCAGTGCACCTTCGCTTTTCATGATAAGCCACGTGGTGCCCAGCAGCGTGTAGGCCACCACCAGCCCGATACCGCAGAAGAGGTTGAAGGGGGTCAGCCAGTCGAGGGCAGACCCCACGTAGCGTCGGCCTTCTACTTCAAAACCGTTGATCACCGCGCCGACCACCACGCCCTGGCTGAAGGTGGCGAGTAGCGAGCCTCCCGCAAAGGCATAGTCCCAGAACTGGCGGTGAGAGGGCGTCGCTTTGAAGCGGAACTCAAAGGCGACACCGCGAAAGATAAGACCGATCAGCATGGCGGTAAGGGGAATGGTGAGCGCATCGATGATCACCGCATAGGCCAGCGGAAAGGCGCCAAACAGCCCTGCGCCGCCCAGCACCAGCCAGGTTTCGTTGCCGTCCCAGACGGGGGCCACGCTGTTCACCATCACGTCGCGCTCTTTAGCATCGCCCACGAAGTTAAACAGCAGACCGATCCCCAAATCAAAGCCATCCATGATGATGTACATCAGGGTGGCGAAGACGATGATGGCAAACCAGATAACCGAGATATCGACGCCCATCAGATTCTCTCCTCTTCCGGAACAGACTCAGCGGCAGACAGCGGACGGGCGGGAGTGCCCGAGGTGTTTGAGGTTAGCGTGTCCACCGGCTGTGGTCCTTTCTTAATCAGACGCACAAGGTAGACATAGCCCACGCCAAACACCGAGCAATAAACGACGATGAAGGCCAGCAGGCTGATGCTCATCTGCAGCGTGCTATGCAGAGAGACCGCGTCGATGGTGCGCAGATAGCCGTAGACCACCCACGGCTGGCGACCCACTTCGGTGGTCACCCAGCCTGCGAGCAGCGCCAGCAGACCGGCTGGCCCCATACAGAGGGCAAACCAGTGGAACGGGCGCGAGTGATACAGCCGGTGGCGATAGCGTAGCCACAGGCTCAGGACGCCGAGGGCGATCATCAACAGCCCCATACCAACCATAATGCGGAACGACCAGAAGACGATGGTGGAATTAGGGCGATCTTCTTTCGGGAAATCTTTCAGCGCGGGGACCTGTTTATCCAGACTGTGGGTCAGGATCAGGCTGCCGAGGGCCGGGATCTCAAGCCCGTATTTGGTGCGCTCCTCTTCCATATCCGGCAGACCAAACAGCAGCAGCGGGGTGGCTTCCCCTGGCGGATTTTCCCAGTGCCCCTCGATGGCGGCGATTTTGGCAGGCTGATGTTCAAGCGTGTTCAGGCCATGCATATCCCCGACTACGGCCTGAATGGGGGCGACCAGCAGGGCCATCCACATAGCCATCGAGAACATTTTGCGAATGGCGGGCGTGTCGTTGCCGCGCAGCAGGTGCCAGGCTCCCGACGCGCCCACAAACAGCGCGCTGCACAGGAACGCGGCAATGGACATATGGATCAGCCGGTACGGGAAAGAGGGGTTGAAGATGACGGCCAGCCAGTCTTCAGGGATCACCTGGCCGTTCTCAATGGTGAAGCCCTGCGGGGTGTGCATCCAGCTGTTAGAGGCGAGGATCCAGAAGGTGGACATTAGCGTGCCCAGCGCCACCATGCAGGTTGCGAAGAAGTGCAGTCCCGGTCCAACCTTGTTCCAGCCGAACAGCATTACGCCGAGAAAACCGGCCTCCAGGAAGAAAGCGGTTAATACCTCGTAGGTCAGCAATGGCCCGGTGATGCTGCCTGCAAACTGAGAGAACCCGCTCCAGTTGGTGCCGAACTGATAGGCCATGACCAGCCCGGACACAACGCCCATACCAAAGTTGACGGCAAATATTTTGAGCCAGAAATGGTACAGGGAGCGCCAGACGTCGTTTTTGGTACGCAGCCACATCCCTTCGAGCACCACCAGATAGCTGGCAAGCCCGATGGTGATCGCCGGGAAGAGAATATGAAACGAGACGGTAAAAGCGAACTGAATTCTCGCCAGATGAAACGCGTCGAGTTCGAACATGGTCCGTACCTCTGGAACGATGGGGCACGAGAATTACCAGGCAGCGGGAGCTGCCTGGCAAAACCGGTTACGGTTTTTTCTTACCGGCGCCTAGCTCGGCACCTGTTAACGGGTCGGCGTTCGGATCGGATTTTGTGCGAGCAGACATCGCCTTGACGAGCGTAGCCTGTTCGGTCGAAAGCGTCACGCTTGCACTCCCGTCTCCACCGTCAACCGCAGGTTGGGGGGCCTCAACGTAGTCGAAATGCTTATCGCTGTTCCAGCTTCCGCGGACCTCGCCACCTTCAGACATATTGTAGTACTTGTTGGTGAATTCCTCGATTGGCGGCAATTTCCCCGGCGGGAAATTATTGCGAATAGACTGAAGCGCCTTCTCGAAGGAGAGCTGGTGCGCCGCCTCTCGCGTCATCAGAAACGCCAGTGCATCTTTCACCCCGGGATCGTCTGTCACGTTGATCAGACGCTCATAGATGATTTTTGCCCGCGCCTCTGCGGCCACGTTCGAGCGCAGATCCGCCGTGGGTTCACCAATGGTATCAACATAGGCCGCCGTCCAGGGCACACCCGCGGAGTTAGTGAGCGGGGTACCGCCGCCGTAGAGCAGGGAGGTGATATGGCTGTCGTTGCCGTTTTCGGTCATGGACCGGTACAGCTCGGCTTCGTTCTCTACCCCTTCCGCCAGCGCGCCTTTGGCCCCTTTATTCAGCATGCCGACCAGCGTCCCGATGATTTCGAGGTGGCTCAACTCTTCGGTCGCGATATCCATCAGCATATCTTTACGGCCAGGATCGTCATCACTCAGGCCCTGGGTGAAGTAGCGGCAGGCGGCCGCCAGTTCACCCTGCGGCCCGCCAAATTGTTCCAGCAGAAGATTGGCGAGGCCGGGATTCGGTTCAGCAACGCGAACCGTGTATTGCAGCTGTTTGACGTGTCGAAACATACACTCTCCTGTGGTTTATTTTTTCGCTTCGACACCTGATGCATCAGAACGCAGCAGGAACTGTTCCGTCGTTTGCGGAATGTGACGAATTAGCCAGTCGGCCATCTCGCGCTCTTCGGCGAGAATGGTTTCAATGGCGGGTACAGAGGCGGTGTCGCCCGCTTTTTTGGCCGCGGCCAGCAGGGAGGTGTAGCAGGCAATTTCGAACTGTTCGAAAACATAGCCGCTGATGGAGCCTTTAACAATCTCATCGGACGGGAACATGCCGCCGATGGACTGGCCGAGCGCAGCCATTTTGCTCATCGAGTCTTTTAAAACCGAACGAGAAATATCATTACGATCGAGGATTTCCTCCAGCAATGTGATTTGCCGTTTTGTCTCATTAATGTGCTGCTCAATACGGGCGCGAACATCAGGATAATTTTCAATACGGCTGGCCATCGATTCCAGCATTGATTCGGCTTGCTTTTCCATTGCATGGGCATCGCGTAGCCAGTCATGGTAGTGTTCTACGTGATTCATATTTCGTTCCTCATTATAGGTTCGCTTATTTGGTCTCACTTTCAGCAGCCTGATCGGCACGTGCGGCACTGTAGCCAGATAAATGGCCGACAATATTGGCGTAAATACTGATGATAATGACCCATAGTACGCTATTCTTCCACCATATTACGGAAGGGATAGCAAGAATGAACCATATTATAGCTGCCGTTAAATGGCACCGTTTAATTGTCCTGGGACTGATGCTCATTATATTTAACCTGTGTTATAGCGTCATTTTTGCGCTTTTTGGTTAATATTTCCTACGGCCAGGTCGGTGAGTTTAAGATCGGTTTCTTTTTCTTCTTCCAGTGTTTCGGCAAGAAGTTTAACGGCTTTTTTATAGCCAAGTTGTTCTGCTAATGTGGCAAGGGTACCGTAACTGGCAATTTCGTAATGTTCCACTTTTTGCGCTGCAGCAATTAATGCAGCATCACGGACTTCATTCTTTTCTGTGCTTTCGATGACCTCATTGGCCTCTTCAATTAAGCCTTCCATTGCCACACATTTCATTCGCTTAAGCTTAATACCGTCTTCCTGTTCGATGATCTGGTCGATACGCTCAATCTGACCCTGCGTCTCCTCAAGGTGGGCTGTGAAGGCCGCGCTGAGCTTTTCACTGGAGGCGGCACGGGCGAGTTTGCTCAGGGCTCGGGTAAGCTGTTTTTCCGCGCTGTAGGTATCGGACAGTAGATGAATAAAAACATCCTCGATACTTTTCATATTCATATATTTTGCTCCGGTTAAAACGTTAAGGGAACTGCGAGCCTTTCGGCCCGCAGCATGCTCTCTGGTATTACTGAGACAGCTTAATAAAATCAGGAGTTATCAGATTTACGGCCTCCGCCGTGACTATTCTGACCCCCTTTCTTACCTGCTTCAGATGCGCGTTGCGGATCGTTTTTGAAATTACCGCCGCTGTGCTGGCCGCCTTTACGTCCAGCTTCTGATGCTTTTTCACGGTCTTCAGCGAAATTACCGGAACCACCACGATGCTCTGCCATATTAAACCTCATAGTCATATATTGGTTATGTCAGTACGATACAGAAATATTCCGTATCACTCGTCGTTCGAGTAATAACTTTAGACGCTGTGCGGCATGCGTCAAATGCGTTTCGCCATTCACGGTTGCGTTATTTAAAAATATTGGTGGGTTTACGCTTCGTTTGGCGAAAAAATATGGATGAGTGGGAAGGACTTGTAAAAAAATGCTCGGATTAATCCTAAGTTGCCGCTAAAAACCTGAAAGGTGAGGATAAAAATTGTAGCGCCACTATTTCGTTCAATTTTTAGCCGGGATGGCCTCCAAAATTACTCCTTTATAGCCAGGAAACAGAATAATCATTAATTATAAGGAAACTCCTGGACGACGGGCCGGGGGGAAAGGAAGGGGGCCTGGTACGGCCGCGACAGGTTCGGGCAGCACACGGTTTGACCACTGTCGTCGTAAGATCACAAATCGTAAATTCTTCCCCCCGGAAGGAACGGGTTTCTCTACACTCCAGGTAATATTCACTGGAGGCATGACACCATGGCGAACACCATCACGGCTGATGATATTCGGGAACATTTTTCGCAGGCTATGTCGGCGATGTACCAGCAGGAAGTTCCGCAGTACGGCACCTTGCTTGAGCTGGTCGCGGACGTAAACCTGGCGGTTCTGGAAAACAATCCACTCTTACATGAACAACTGGCGAATGCAGATGAGCTGGCGCGCCTGAATGTGGAGCGTCACGGGGCTATCCGCGTGGGCACCGCAAAAGAGCTTTCTACCTTACGTCGTATGTTTGCCATCATGGGCATGTACCCGGTCAGCTACTATGATCTCTCTCAGGCGGGCGTTCCGGTTCACTCGACGGCATTTCGCCCGGTGGATGATGCGGCGCTGTGCCGTAACCCGTTTCGTATCTTTACCTCACTGCTGCGCCTTGAGTTGATTGAGAAGGTTGCCCTGCGCGAGCGGGCGGCGGAGATCCTCTCTCACCGCAACATCTTTACGCCGCGCTGCCTGGCGCTCATCGAACTGCACGAAAAAGAAGGGGCGTTCACCGAGGCGCAGGCGCGGGAGTTTGTTCAGGAAGCGTTAGAAACCTTCCGCTGGCACCGTCATGCGACGGTCGATCAGGAGACCTATCTGGCGCTGCATAATGAGCATCGCCTGATTGCGGATGTGGTCTGTTTCCCGGGATGCCATATCAACCACCTTACGCCACGCACGCTGGATATCGACCGGGTGCAGGAGCTGATGCCGAAGTACGGCATTGAACCCAAAATTCTGATTGAAGGGCCGCCGCGCCACGAGGTGCCGGTGTTGTTGCGTCAGACCAGCTTCAAGGCGCTGGAAGAGCCGGTGCTGTTTGCCGGGGAACATAAAGGCACCCATACCGCGCGCTTTGGTGAAATTGAACAGCGCGGGGTGGCGTTGACGCCGAAAGGTCGCGAGCTTTATGACAGTTTGCTCGCCGAGTCCGGCACTGGTAAAGACAACCTGACCCATCAGCTTCATCTGCGTGAAGTGTTCAGCGCCTTCCCGGACAGCGAGCTGATGATGCGCCGACAGGAGCTGGCGTATTTCCGCTATCGCCTGACGCCAGCGGGTGAAGCGCATCGTCATGCGTTTCGTCCGGGCGACGATCCGCAGCCGTTAATTGAACGCGGGTGGGTGGTTGCCCAGCCGATCACCTACGAAGATTTCCTGCCGGTCAGCGCCGCAGGGATTTTCCAGTCCAATCTCGGGAATGAAACCCAGGCGCGCAGCCACGGTAACGCCAGCCGGGATGCCTTCGAAGCGGCGCTGGGCTGCCCGGTCTATGACGAGTTCGCAATGTACGAGGAGGCGGAAACCCGCAGCAAACAGCGTTGCGGTTTGCTCTGAAATCGTTACTCTTCAGGGGTGTGATGGAAAAAGAAGGTAGTTATGCAATATTCCTCCGCCCCTGTGGTTGAAACGCGCTACGGCGCACTGGCTGGTTTTACGGATAATACTGTTCAGGCGTGGTACGGCATTCCCTACGCCGCACCGCCCGTTGGCAACTGGCGATGGCGCTCGCCGCGACCGCCCGAACGCTGGGATGGGGTTCGCACGGCAACGGCGTTTTCCGCCTCAAGCTGGCAAAGCAGCGAATATTGCCAGGAGCTGGGCGGCGGGGATCCCGGACAGTTTTCAGAGGATTGTCTTTATCTTAACGTGTGGTCGCCCATTGACCGCGTTGAGCCGCTGCCGGTGATGGTCTGGCTGCACGGTGGTGGATTCACGCTCGGCGCGGGTGGGTTACCGCCCTATAACGGCAGGGCGTTGGCGGAACGCGGCGTGGTGGTGGTCACCCTCAATTACCGTCTTGGTCATCTCGGCTTTTTCGCCCATCCTGCGCTGGAGGGGGAAGAAGATCGCGTGGTGCACAATTTTGCCCTGCTGGATCAGATCGCCGCTCTCGAATGGGTGCGGGACAATATCGCCGCCTTTGGCGGCAATCCCGAAAACGTCACGCTGTTTGGTGAATCAGCTGGCGCACGCAGCGTGTTGTCGCTGCTGGCCTCGCCGCTGGCGAAAGGGTTATTTCATAAAGCGATTGTGCAAAGTGGCTATACCTTGCCGGATACCCCGCGCAAGCAGGCCCTGCGAAAAGGGGAAGCGCTGGCCGCGCATTTTGGGCTGGAGAACGCGACAGCGGAGCAGCTGCGCGCTATTCCACCTGAGTCGTTCTGGCCGTTGACGGCACCGCTGAATATCGCCCCGGCCCCTGTCGCCGGAGATTGTGTGCTGCCGGAGCCGATGCTGGATGTCTTCTTTGCCGCCCGTCAGCAGCCTGTCCCCATCATGATTGGCTCCAACAGCGACGAGGCGAGCGTAATGGCGGTGTTTGGCATCGATCTCGCCGGACAAATTCAGAAGCTCCGCCGCGAGCGGCGCTTTGGTCTGGGGCTGATCAAGCTGCTCTATCCAGGCGTGAAAGGCGATGAAGAGCTGGGAAGGCAGGTGTGCCGGGATATGGCGTTCACCACCATGGGCTATGTGGTGATGCAGGCCCAGCAGCGCGTCGGTGCGCCGTGCTGGCGCTACTGGTTTGACTATGTGGCCGAAGCGGAGCACGCCACCTATATCAACGGTGCCTGGCACGGCAACGAGGTGCCGTATGTGTTTGATACGCTCGGAGAGGTGGAACCTTCACGGCAGTATGTGAACGCGCGTGATTTACAGTTCGCCGCCCACGTGGCCGACTACTGGGTGAGTTTTGCCCGCGATGCCGGACATCGTGACAGCCTGCCTGGGCCGACGCACTGGCCAGCCTGCCGTAAAGGGCGTGACGTCCTGTTACGCATTGGTGTGAATAAACATGCAGGTTTTAAGCTTGAAAACCGCTTTATGCGCGCCCGCATGAGCCTCTTTAAACGGGTGATGAAGCACCACGTTAACCTCGATTAAGCAAACAGGCACGAAATGCGGCCAGGCCGTTTTCCGTGCCTGGCGCTTCGCGCAGCACCAGCCGGTAGCTCGCACCGGTTTTGATGCTGGTCGCAAAAGGCCGCACCAGCCTTCCTGCGCGGATGTCCTCTTCCACCAGCGTTTCATCGGCGATGGCGACGCCCAGCCCCTGAATGGCCGCCGTAATGGCGAGATCCATCGTGTCGAAGTGTTGATTTTTGTGCATAACAACGCCCGGCTCATCCTGTTTCGCCAGCCACAGTGACCAGTCGGTTTTATCCCGTGTCGGGTGAAGAAAGGTCAATGAACCCAGTCCGGTCCCCGCCCGCAGCGGGCTGAGCACCGGAGTTAACGCCTCTTCGAACAGCAGATCGCCCGCGCTCATGTGCGTGCCAAACACGATGGCGGCGTCGTAGGATTCGGTTTTAAAGTTGACGTTATGATCGGTGGTGGTGGTCAACGCGATTTGCAGATCGGGCTGTTCGCGCTCTACCTCCAGCAGGCGCGGCACCAGCCAGCGCATGGCGCAGGTGGGCGCTTTCAGCCGGATCACCGTATGCTGGGTGCGGGCCCGATCGGCCACGTTCAGCATCTGTTCGAAAGCGGATTGTAGCTCCGGCAGCAGGGCGCTACCCTGGGAAGAGAGGCGCAACCCGCGCGCGTGGCGCTCAAACAGCGGAAAGCCAAACCACGCTTCCAGAGCGGCGATTTTACGGCTCACGGCCCCCTGAGTCAGACAAAGCTCTCTGGCGGCATGGGTGAGATTCAGGTGACGCGCGGTCACCAGGAAGGCGTCGATTGCATTGAGCGGGAGCGAACGGCGCGACATAAAAACACCTCAGCTATGCATTTTTCTCATGGCTATTATGACAACAATTCGATTGTCCCGGCAACGGCGTTGTTGTTTGAATAGTTATGCAATCCCCATGAGAAGGATAAATGATGACCCTGAAGACCGCGGTACAAACCCGTTCCAAATTACCGGATGTGGGTACCACCATTTTTACCGTAATCGGCCAGCTTTCTGCTCAGCACAACGCCATCAATCTTTCTCAGGGCGCACCGAATTTTTCCTGCGACCCGAAACTGATTGCGGGCGTAACCCGCGCAATGGAGGCAGGGCATAACCAGTATGCCGCGATGACCGGCCTGCAGCCTTTGAAAGAGCGTATCGCGGAGAAAATTGCCACCCTTTACGGCACCACGTATGACCCGGGGCGCGAGGTGCTGGTTACCGCCAGTGCCAGCCAGGGGCTCTATTCCGCCATCAGCGGGCTGGTGCATCCGGGCAATGAGGTGATCTACTTCGAACCGTCATTTGATAGCTACGCGCCGATTGTTCGCCTTCAGGGCGCCACCCCGGTCGCCATCAAACTCACGGTGCCGGATTTTGCCGTGAACTGGGATGAGGTCCGCGCAGCCATCACCCCCAAAACGCGCATGATCATCATCAACACGCCACATAATCCAAGCGGGCAGGTGTTCTCCGCGAATGACCTGCAGCAGCTGGTGGCCGTGACGCGCAATACCGATATCATTATTTTGTCTGACGAAGTGTACGAGCACGTCGTTTTTGACGGTGAACCGCACCACGGTATGGCGACACATCCGCAGCTGGCGGAGCGTAGCGTCATTATCTCTTCCTTCGGAAAAACCTATCACGTTACCGGATGGCGCGTGGGGTACTGTGTTGCGCCGGCGGCACTGATGGAAGAGATTTGTAAAGTGCATCAATTTTTGATGTTTTCTGCCGATACGCCAATGCAGCATGCGTTTGCCGAACATATGACCGATCCGCAAACCTGGCTGTCGCTGGCGGTGTTTTATCAGCGCAAGCGCGATCTGCTGCAAACTCTGCTGGCTGAGTCGCCGTTTAAACTGCTGCCGAGCGCGGGCTCGTTCTTCCTGCTGGCAGATTACAGCCCATTCAGCGACGAGCGCGACAGCGAGATGGTGAAACGGCTGATCGTTGAGTGCGGTGTCGCGACCATTCCGCTGTCCGCTTTCTATACGGATGGTACGGACAATAAATTGATTCGTCTCTCTTTTGCCAAAGATGAGGCGACGTTACGGGCAGGTGCCCAGGCCCTGTGTCGGGTTAAACCACGCTAAGGAGTTTGAGATGAAATTACGCGCGTTAGTTGTCGGCATGGGACTGCTGTGTACGTTTTCGTCATTCGCGGCCACCGAACTGCGGTACGGACTGGAAGCGGAATATCCACCGTTTGAGAGCCGCAATGCCTCCGGCGAGCTGGAAGGGTTTGACGTTGAATTGGGGAATGCCATTTGCAAAGCCGCAGCGCTGAAATGCACCTGGGTGGAAACATCCTTTGATGCGTTGATTCCGGGACTGGTGGCGAAGAAATTTGATGCCATCAACTCGGCGATGAACATCACCGAACAGCGGCGCAAAAGTATTGATTTTACCCAACCTATCTACCGCATCCCCTCGCAGTTAGTGGGCAAGGCCGGAACCGCAGTAGAGGCGACACCTGAAGGGCTGAAGGGCAAAACCATTGGCGTGTTGCAGGGTTCCATTCAGGAAACGTATGCCAAAGAGCACTGGGAAAAGCAGGGTGTCACGGTAGTGTCGTATAAAGATCAGAATATGGCGTGGGGCGATTTGCTGAATGGCCGCATCGACGCCTCGCTGGTGATGTCCGCGGCCGGGCAGGCAGGGTTCCTGAGCAAGCCGCAGGGGAAAGGGTTTGGCTTTATCGGCAAACCGGTGTCTGACGACACCATCCTCGGCAGCGGGATTGGCTTTGGGCTGCGCAAAGGTGATGAGGCCACCAAAAAGCAGCTTGATGCCGCGATTGATAAAGTTCGTGCCGACGGCACGATCGCAAAACTCGCTGATAAGTACTTCCCGGGTATCGATGTCAGCGTAAAATAACCACCTCATTTCGCCCCGGTTGTCGATGTCGCACCGGGGCATTTTTCTTCACACTTTCCAGGCTTTCTTTACACCACTTTCGGGCCGTTCTGGTCGACAGAAAATATTTCTCACTTTGCTCATATAATCACCGGCCAACAATTGGATTCTTAACCGTTTTTGTTTAGGCTGTGCGTTCTTTCTTGCCGTCATTTCGCCGAGCGCGAAACACATTCACACGACCATAAGGACGTTTTTCCAGGCATGAATCGCAGACGTTTTTTACAAGGTTCGCTGGCAATGGCAGCCCTGAGCGGCACTTCTGGCCTTGCTTCACTGTTCTCCAGAGCGGCCTATGCCGCTGACTCTGACATCGCCGATGGCCAGAGCCGTCGTTTTGACTTCTCCGTACTGCAATCCATGGCCCATGACCTGGCGAAAACCCCGTGGGGTGGTGCGCCGCGTCCGCTGCCGGAAACGCTGGCAACCATGACGCCGCAGGCCTATAACGCCATCCGGTACGATGAAAAGCAGTCCCTGTGGAACAACATTGAAGGCCGTCAGCTTGACGTGCAGTTCTTCCACATGGGGATGGGCTTCCGCCGCCGCGTGCGGATGTTCTCCCTGGACCAGTCGACCTCCCAGGCGCGTGAGATCCACTTCCGCCCGGAGCTCTTCAGCTACGGGGATACCGGGGTAGATACCAAACAGCTGGAAGGGCAGAGCGACCTCGGTTTTGCCGGCTTCCGCGCCTTCAAAGCGCCTGAGCTGGCGCGTCGCGATATTGTCTCTTTCCTCGGCGCGAGCTATTTCCGTGCGGTGGATGACACTTACCAGTACGGCCTGTCGGCGCGTGGTCTGGCGGTGGATACCTTTACCGACACGCCGGAAGAGTTTCCTGATTTTACGGCCTTCTGGTTTGAAACCGTCAAACCGGGCGACACCACCTTTACCGTCTATACGCTGCTGGACAGCCCAAGCATTACCGGTGCCTATAAGTTCGTGATCCACTGCGAGAAGAGCCAGGTGATCATGGAGGTGGAAAACCATCTCTATGCGCGTAAAGACATCAAACAGCTCGGTATCGCGCCGATGACCAGTATGTTCAGCTGCGGCAATAACGAGCGCCGTATGTGCGACACCATTCATCCGCAGATCCATGACTCTGACCGTCTTGCCATGTGGCGCGGTAACGGCGAGTGGATCTGCCGTCCGCTGAACAACCCGCAGAAATTGCAGTTCAATGCCTTTGTCGATAAAAACCCGAAAGGGTTTGGTTTGCTGCAGCTTGACCGGGATTTCTCCCACTATCAGGACGTGATGGGCTGGTATAACAAACGCCCAAGCCTGTGGGTGGAGCCGCGTAACGACTGGGGTAAAGGTGCGGTTGGCCTGATGGAGATCCCGACCACGGGTGAAACGCTGGATAACGTGGTTTGCTTCTGGCAGCCGGAAAAAGCGGTCAAAGCGGGCGATGAGTTGGACTTCAAATATCGCCTGTACTGGAGCGCCATGCCGCCGGTACGTTCCCCGCTGGCCAACGTCTTCGCGACGCGTACCGGTATGGGCGGCTTCCCGGAAGGCTGGGCGCCAGGTGAACACTACCCGAAAGTGTGGGCCCGCCGCTTCGCCATCGACTTTGTCGGCGGCGATCTGAAAGCGGCCGCGCCGAAGGGGATTGAGCCGGTGATCACGCTCTCCAGCGGTGAAGCGAAGCAGGTGGAAATCCTCTACGTTGAGCCGTTTGACGGATACCGCATTCTGTTTGACTGGTACCCGACGTCCGATTCGACTGAGCCGGTGGATATGCGCCTGTTCCTGCGTTGTCAGGGCGATGCCATCAGTGAAACCTGGCTGTATCAGTATTTCCCGCCAGCGCCGGACAAACGTAATTACGTTGACGACCGGGTAATGCGTTAACGATCGATTCCCTCTCCCTGTGGGCTGAGGGATCCCCACAAATAATGCCTGCACAGACGGCCCCCTCTCCCTTTGGGAGAGGGCTGGGGTGAGGGGCAATGACCGCAGCAAAATCCGAAATTATCCCGGTATCTTCCCCCTATAGCGCGCCCAGCAGGGGCGTGCGGGTGATTCGACTCTCGCCGTTAACCACTTTTTCGCCGCGCAGATGAATGCTGTCGCCGTCGAAAGCCTCAATGACGGCATCGTCGGTGATTTCAACGTGGTGCTCAATCAGTACGTCGCCGCTGATCCGCGCCCGTCCCTGAATCACGACCTTATCATCAATCATGATCGGCCCCCCGCGTAGCCACGCCTGACCGCCAATCAGCACGTGGTGCTTAATTACGCAGTTGCCTTCCACCACCGCATTCTCAGCCACCTGGGAGCTGTAACGCACGGTAGGGATGGCATCGTCGTCGAATCCGGCAATCAGGCGCGCGTTGCCGTACACTTTTGCGCAGTCGCAGACCCAGACGTTATTGATATCGTTCCCTTCAAGAATCGCCTTGTCGAACACCTCGGCACGGTGCTCGATAAAGGCATAATTGACGATGGCCTCGCCGTAGATTTGCGCCTGATGCACCACGCGCGACTGGCTGACGGTCGCGTTGTCGTAGATTTTAAGGATCTGCTCCTGGTCTGGGGTTAAGCCTTTGGCGGCGATAATCATGCTGTTATGCAGCACCCGGGCATCACCAAAAATATGGCATTCCCCCCGTACGGTGGAGTTTTGAATGGTGACGTTGTCACTTATTCGCGCCCCATGGCTCACGTTTGCCCCGTCCAGCCAGCTGTTGCCGCTAATATGGGCATGGTCGCTGACGACGCACGGCAGGGTCAGACGGGCATTACCGGAGACGGTCGCACCGGCGAAGACCACGCTGTTTTCGTCGTAGATCCAGCAGTTCCCCTCCTGAGACAAGGCGCGTTCATCTTCAATCCAGCCGCCTTTCGTCCCGGCGGCGACGTCATTAAAATCTGTCGTGGCGATAATCTGCTTTAACGTAGCCGAGTGGGGCGTTTCGCCGTTTTTCCAGTGCCAGAGCCGGGTTTCATCGCTGAGCCGATACTTTTTCATCGTGTTATCCCTGGTGAGCGTCTTCACTAAACGTAGCAAACTTTCAGCTTTGCGTTGTGCTGGCATCCGAGGCGGAAACACCTTAAAATGGCATTTCAAATACATTTTAAATTTTAAAATTAATGAATAAAAATGACGAAACCCGGCAGGTACTTAACCTGCCCGTAGGTTATTTTGGCATGGTCCTTGGCATTATCGGCATGGGGTTCGCCTGGCGATACGCCAGCACCCTCTGGCCGGTTACGCGCTGGCCGGGTGAGGGGCTGGTTGCCCTTGCGGTGGTATGTTGGTTTTTACTGACGGTGGCGTTTATTACGCGCGCGGTGCGTTTCCCGCGTAGCGTGCTGGCGGAAATGCGACACCCGGTGATGAGCAGCTTTGTCAGCCTTTTTCCGGCCACCACGATGCTGGTTGCCATTGGGTTTGTCCCCTGGTACCGCCCGGTTTCGCTGGTGTTGTTTGCCGTGGGCGTGGTGGTGCAGCTTGCCTATGCCGCCTGGCAAAGCGCCGGGCTATGGCGCGGTAACCATCCTCAGGAGGCGACAACGCCGGGATTATATCTGCCTACGGTGGCAAACAATTTTATCAGCGCGATGGCGTGTGGTGCGCTGGGGTTTAACGATGCAGGGTTAGTCTTCCTCGGCGCAGGCGTCTTTTCCTGGCTCAGCCTGGAACCGGTTATTCTCCAGCGCCTTCGCAGCGCGGGTGAACTGCCCACCGCACTGCGTACGTCGCTGGGTATTCAACTGGCCCCGGCGCTGGTGGCCTGCAGCGCCTGGATTAGCGTCAACGGCGGGGAAGCCGATACCTTTGCCAAAATGCTGTTCGGTTATGGCCTGTTGCAACTGCTGTTTATGTTGCGTCTGTTGCCGTGGTATATGTCTCAGCCGTTTAACGCATCGTTCTGGAGCTTCTCGTTTGGCGTGTCGGCTCTGGCAACCACCGGTCTGCATCTGGGGCACAGCAGCGCGTCAGGCTTTTTCCACGCCATTGCTGTGCCGCTCTTTATCTTCACTAACTTCATCATTGGGATGCTGTTGGTTCGTACATTCATCCTGCTGATACAGGGCAAACTTCTGGTGCGCACTGAGAAAGCACGGCTTATGCAATCTGAGGAGCAATAATGGCTGTCGACGAAAACTACTTCACCGAGAAATATGGACTCACCCGTACCCATTCAGAGGTGCTGTACAGCGCAGAGATCGTTAAGCCCGGTAAAACGCTCGATCTCGGCTGCGGCAATGGCCGCAACAGCCTCTATCTGGCCGCTAACGGTTACGATGTGACGGCGTGGGATAAAAACCCCATGAGCATCGATAACATCGAACGCATTAAAGCGGCGGAAGGCATAGCGAATCTGCAGACGGCGATCAAAGATCTGAACAGCCTGAGCTTTGACGGGGAATACGATTTCATTCTCTCCACCGTGGTGCTGATGTTCCTTGAAGCGAAAACCATCCCTGGTTTGATCGCCAATATGCAGCGCTGCACGAAACCGGGCGGTTACAACCTGATTGTGGCCGCCATGAATACTGCGGATTATCCTTGTACCGTCGGCTTCCCGTTTGCATTCAAAACTGGCGAACTGAGCCACTATTACGAAGGCTGGGATCTGCTTAAGTACAACGAAGATCCCGGCGAACTGCATCGCACCGACGAGAACGGCAACCGCATCAAATTGCGCTTCGCGACCCTGCTGGCGCGTAAACCCGTTTAACGGGCGGCCAGCAGACAGAGCTGTAGAGCAGTGTGGTAAGAGGCCTCGAACGACGACAGCGGCAGAAACTCAAACCGTGAGTGGAAATTGTGCGCGCCGGTGAAGAAGTTCGGGGTTAACAACCCTTTGGCTGAAAGCGCCGCGCCGTCTGTTCCGCCGCGCATCGGGGTGGGTTTGGGGGTAATCCCAAGGGATTCCATTGCCGCAAACATCAGGTCAATGGCCCGGCGATCTTCCCCAATCGCATTGCTGATATTGCTGTAGGTATCCTCAATCTGGTACTCCACCTTTGCGGTGGGGTGTCGGGCGGCAATCAGCGCCGCGACGTCGGCAATCTGCTGCTTACGGGCGGCAAAGCTTGCCTGATCGAAGTCGCGGATATTCGCTCTCAGTACGGCCTCGTTTTGCCCGGCCTGAATGCCGTTAAACCAGATATAGCCCTCACGCCCCTGTGTGCACTCCGGGGTTTGCTGTCGGTCAAAATGGTTAATGAAATCCGTCGCCATCAGCAGCGGGTTCACCAGCACGCCTTTGGCAGACATGGGGTGCGCGGTGACGCCGGTAAAACGGATTTCTGCCGCCGCCGCGTTAAAGTTTTCATAGACAATTTCACCCAGCTCGCAGCAGTCAATCGTCCAGGCAAAATCAACGTCGAAGCGCTTCAGATCCAGCGCTTTTGCCCCCTTCAGGCCAATCTCCTCATCCGGCACAAACGCAACCACGATATCCCCATGCTGATGCGCCGACGTCAGGTTTTCCAGCAGGGTCATCACCACAGTCACGGCGGCTTTATTATCTGCGCCTAATACGCTGGTTCCATCGCTGAAAATAATCTCTTCGCCGGGATAGGCCAGAATTTCCGGGTGCTCGTTGACGCGAAGCCAGATCTCTTTCTCTTTATTCAGACAGAGGTCTTCACCAGTGAAGGTTAATATTTGTGGATGAATATCCGGTGATAAACCCACGTCAACGGTATCAATATGGGTAATAAATCCAATCCGCGGCGCGCCGGGCACATTGCCTTTTTTTACCGCGGTGACCGTGGCAAATTCGTCGATGACAATGTCGTCTAAGCCCAGCTGTGTCAGCTCTTTCGCCAGTTCCCGCGCCATCTCATGCTGGCCCGGAGTGGAAGGGAGAGTGCTGACTTTTGCATCGCTCTGGCTGGTGATGGCGAGATAACGGAAAAAGCGTTGCGTTAATTGTCTGGAAAGCGGCGAGCCCATAGTGTTTTCTTCCTTATTTATTTTTCGGGTGTTTGCTCCCTCACTTTAATGTTATTTATGAAATGGCAAAAGAATTAATTAGCCGTCGAATTAAAAGACAGGAATAAATGATGAAAAGCAAACTCACAACGTTAACCCTGGCACTCGCCGCGCTCACGGTCAGTTCCACCGTAGCCGCGAAAACGCTGGTGTATTGCTCCGAAGGGTCTCCGGAAAATTTTAATCCTCAGTTATATACCTCGGGTACCAGCGTGGACGCCAGCGCGGTGCCGGTCTATAACCGGCTGGTCGATTTCAAACCCGGCACCACGGAGCTGGTGCCGAGCCTCGCGGAGCGCTGGGAGGTGAGCGAAGACGGCAAGGTCTATACCTTCCATCTGCGCAAAGGGGTGAAATTCCAGAGCAATAAGTCCTTTACGCCAACGCGCGACTTTAATGCCGATGATGTGATTTTCTCGTTTATGCGCCAGAAGGATGCGAATCACCCTTACCATAACGTCTCTAACGGCAGCTATTCCAACTTTGAAAGTCTGGAGTTTGGCAGTTTAATCACCGCGATTGATAAAGTGGATGAGCATACCGTGCGATTTACCCTGGCGCACCCGGAAGCGCCATTTGTCGCCGATCTGGCGTGGTATTTTGCCTCCATTCTTTCGGCGGAATATGCCGACGCGATGCTCAAGGCGGCCACGCCGGAGAAGGTGGACATGGAGCCCATCGGCACCGGCCCCTTTAAGCTGGCGCAATATCAGAAAGACTCCCGCATCCTGTTCACCGCCTTCCCGGACTACTGGCAGGGGAAATCGAAGCTGGATCGGCTGGTGTTTACCATTACGCCGGATGCGTCGGTCCGTTTTGCCAAAATCGAGAAAAACGAATGTCAGGTGATGCCGTTCCCGAACCCGGCCGATCTGCCGCGGATGAAGGCGAACAAGGATATCAATCTCATGAGCAAGGCGGGGCTGAATACCGGCTTCCTGGCGTTCAATACCCAGAAGCCTCCACTGGATGATGTGAAAGTGCGCCAGGCGCTGGCGATGGCCATCAACAAACCGGCCATTATTGACGCCGTGTTCCACGGCACTGGCACGGCGGCGAAGAACCTGCTGCCGCCGGGGGTATGGGGGGCCGACAGCGAGCTGAAGGATTACGAATACGATCCCGAAAAAGCCAAAGCGCTGTTAAAAGAGGCCGGTTTTGCCAACGGTATCAGCATCGATTTATGGGCGATGCCGGTGCAGCGCCCCTATAACCCGAATGCGAAACGCATGGCGGAGATGATTCAGGCGGACTGGGCGAAGGTGGGCGTACAGACCAAAATCGTCACCTACGAATGGGGCGAGTACCTGAAGCGGGTGAAGGGCGGCGAACATCAGGCCGCGCTGATGGGCTGGACCACGGCGACCGGCGATCCGGACAACTTCTTTGGTCCGCTCTTTACCTGCACCTCGGCGAACGGCGGTTCAAACTCGGCCAAATGGTGCTACAAGCCGTTTGATGACATCATCGCCGAGGCAAAATCGATAACCGATCATGACAAACGCGTGGCGCTGTATAAGCAGGCTCAGCAGATGATGCACGATCAGATGCCCGCGGTGATGATCGCCCACTCCACGATTTTTGAACCGGTTCGTAAGGAAGTCACGGGGTACGAAATCGACCCGTTTGGCAAACATATCTTCTGGCAAGTTGATATCAAGCCATGATTTTTCACTGCCCGTCGCATGGCGGGCAGACTTTTCGCAAATTGTGCTCCCGGCATCATTTTTTGTCACAACAAACCCGCCTGACTTTTGCTATAACTTCAAATGCATACTTGCAGATAACATGGAAAACCATCATGCGTACTCACACTTTTTTTAAAGTTGCAGTGCTTTCTGGTCTGTTGGCGCTGGCGGGGTGTTCATCCAAGGTCGCCGCGCCTGATCAATACTCCGGCTTTTTGAAAGATTACTCAGGCTTGCAGCAAACGACATCTGCAACGGGTAAACCAACCCTGCGTTGGGTTGATCCTTCTTATAACGAAGCAAATTACGACAGTATCATCTGGACGCCGATTACCTATTATCCGGCACCTAAACCGACCACCCAGATTGGTCAACGTACGCTTGATGAGCTGTTAAATTACACCAATAACAAAATGAAAACCGCGATTGGCCAACGTAAGCCAATTGTGACGACGCCGGGCAAACACAGCCTGATTTTCCGCGGGGCGATCACCGGGGTGAGCTCGCAGAAAGAAGGTCTGCAGTTCTATGAAGTAGTGCCTGTTGCGCTGGTGGTGGCAGGTACGCAGATGGCAACCGGCCATCGCACCATGGATACCCATCTCTTTTTCGAGGGTGAGTTGATTGATGCGGCGACGAACAAACCGGTAATCAAGGTAGTTCGTAAAGGTGAAGGTAAAGAGCTGAACAACGAAAATTCACCAATGACCTTCGCGACGCTGAAGCAGGTTGTTGATGACATGGCGACGGACGCCACCATGTTTGATGTGCATAAAACAGCGAAATAATCATATACGGCCTGCAAGCGCAGGCCGTTTTTTTATGCCGTACGCAGGCGTCTGAACCAGGTTTCCGGTCTGGTAAACATCACCATATTCCCGCCCAGAATCAGCAGTAACCCGATAATGCCGTTAATGTGCCAGACGTAGCCTTCATACACCGTGGAGATGGACAGCGCCACCAGCGGGAAGAGCAGCGTACTGTAGGCCGCTTTGCCCGGACCAATGCGTCCGACCAGGGTGAAGTAGGCGCCAAAGGCAATCACCGAGCCAAACAGGGCCAGATAGACCAGCGCCCCCATGTAGCTCATCGTCCATTGCGGCACGAAGCTGTCGCCTCTGAACAGCGCGATGCAACCCATCACCAGCGTGCCGTAGAGCATCGCCCACGCGTTGGTGGTCATCGTCTCTAGCCCTCTGCGCTGATGCCGCATGCTGATCATGTTGCCCAGCGAGAAGCCGTAGGTCCCGAGTGCGGAAAGGCCAATGCCCGTCAGCAGCGATACGCTCCAGCCGCTGGCCAGCAGATCGTCCCAGAAGAGGGTGATGATCCCCACCAGACCCAGGGCGGCGGCTGTCCAGAAACGCGCGGGTGGACGCTGTCCGAAGAAAATAAAACTGTTGATGGCGTTATAGAGCACCGCCATGGAAAATATCACCGACTCCAGGCCAGTGTTAATATGCGCCGCTGCCGTGTAAAAGCACCAGAAGTTGAAGCAAAACACGCAGCATCCTTGCAGTACGCAGAACAGATGATCCCGCAGCGCCAGTTTACGCAGGCGGCCAAGCGCCAGGAGCACTACCATCATCGTGGCGCTGGCCAGGGCAAAACGCCAGAAAATGGACACCGGGGCCGCCACAGGACCCTGCTGCAGGAAAATTGCAATCCAGGTGGTTCCCCAGATAACCACCACCAGTCCGTATAACAATGCGTTCATGTTGTCTCTCTTCTCAAACCACGGAAACCCACAGTATGGCGACGAGGGCGTTGACAGGCTTTCACCGTCCTGCGGCGGACTTGCAAAATCTTGCGCTTTTTTCTGTTCCGGGGTCTGGCAACGTGAAGCAACAATTCTTAGACTGACATTCTGATTCACTGACGCGCTAACGGTTATGTCACACGCTTACGATACCTTTGAAACGCTCCGCCAACAGAACGCCGTGCTGCGGGAAACCGTTGCGCTCAATTCCGGTATCCAGCTGGCGGCGTGGTACAACAAGCGCGACACGATCACCGTAAAAAGCAATCATCACACCCTGAGCCTGTACGTGGCGGACGGTTATGAGAGCTATCAAAAAACGCCGGGCGGCTGGAAAAACGGCGGCGGGCCGGATCGTTTTTGTCTGATGCCGAAAGAGAGTGAATCGACGTGGGATATTCGAGATGACCTGTCGTTTGTCCACCTCTACTGCACCGATGACCATCTGCGCGATGTGGGTGAAAAAATCTGGGACAAACGCCCGCTGTCGTTGACGCTGGATGAAAAAATCTTTGGCAGCGATGCAAAAATCACTGCGCTCTATCGTCAGTTTTTGCTCGGCTGTGACTGGCAGCAAAAAGCCAACCAGCTGACGCTCAGCACGGCCTCGACGCTGCTGCTGACCCATCTGCTGCAGAACTATTCGAATGTGCAGTGGAAGCTGCCGGTGGTCACCGGCGGGCTATCGCCGTTTGTGCTGCGCAACGTGCTGGCCTTTATCGAAGAGAACCTTGCTCAGCCGCTCACGCTGGCTGAACTGGCGGCGCAGGCCGCGCTCAGTGAGTACCATTTTGCCCGCATGTTCCGCCAGTCGACGGGGCTGGCACCGCACCAGTACGTGATGCAGCGCCGCATGGAGAAAGCCAAAACGCTGGTGCAGCATACGGCGACGCCGCTGACGGATATTGCACTCGCCTGTGGATTTAACTCCGCCAGCCACTTCAGCAACCGCTTTCGCAGCGTTATGGGGATGACGCCTTCACAGCTACGCGCGGCGAAGGCGTGATAAAACGGCGAAGCACACGCCTCCCAGCACCAGCCCCCAGAATGCAGAGCCAATCCCGAGCAGCGTCACGCCGCTGGCGGTCATCAGAAACGTGACAATAGCCGCGTCACGCTCCGTTTCGTTATGCAATGCCTGATACAAACTCCCGCTGATGGTGCCCAGCAGCGCCAGGCCTGCCAGCGTCTGGATCCAGCTCGGCGGCAGGGCCGCCATCAGCCCGGTAAGGGATCCCCCGAATACGCCCGCCAGCAGGTAAAAACCGCCTGCCGCCATCGCTGCCAGCCAGCGTTTACTGGCATCCGGATGCGCATCCGGGCTCTGGCAAATGGCTGCGGTAATGGCTGCAATGCAGATGGAGTAGACGCCGAAGGGCGAAAGCAGCAGCGCCAGCCCACCGGTTGCGATCATCAGCGGAGATACCGCCAGCGGATAACCCGACGCTTTCATCGTGGCGACACCGGGCGCATTTTGCGACGCCATGGTCACGAGGAAAAAGGGCAAGCCGATACTGACCAGGCTGGTGAGGCTAAACGCCGGTGCAATAAACTGTGGCATGACGAGGGAAAGGGTGAGTCGGTTTGTGACAACGTCACCGCCCGCCCAGGCCACCACGCTCCCTGTTATCAGAGTCGCCACAATGGCGTAGCGTGGCGCCAGCGCTTTGGCGACCAGCCATGCCGCAATCATGCTGCCGCAGAGCAGAAAATGGCCGTCGAGGTGACTGAACGTCTGCAGGCCAAAGCGCAGCAGTACGCCTGCCAGCATCGCGGCGGCAAGCGAATGGGGAATGAGCTTCATCAGGCGGGCGAAGAGTCCGGTCAGGCCGCACAGTAAGATCAGCCCATTGGCGAAAATGAAAATGCCGATGGTTTCTGCAAGCGTTATCCCGTGCAGACTGGTAGCCAGTAGCGCCGCGCCGGGGGTTGACCAGGCGGTGAGCATCGGGGCTTTATACCACCATGACAGGGCGAGCGTACTGATCCCCATGCCGAACCCCAGCGCGGTCATCCAGCCGGCGATCTGTTGTGCGCTGGCACCTGCCGCGGCAGCAGCCTGCCAGATGATGGCGGCCGAGCTGGCATAACCGACCAGAACGGCAACAAATCCGGCAAGAATGGCGGGAAAAAGAGGGGCTGACTGGCGCATAATATCTCCGTTGTGCGTTATAACGTCCGCAATAAGGTAGCACTGTGCGTTATAGCGTACAAGTGGTATGCTTACCCCCTCGGGAGGAAACATGGAAATCACACAACATCTTGCTACAACACTCAAGACGCAGCGCCAGGCGCGCGGCTGGAGCCTGTCAAAGCTGGCAGAAGAGACGGGGGTGTCAAAAGCCATGCTGGGACAGATCGAACGTAATGAATCCAGCCCAACGGTGTCGACGCTGTGGAAAATTGCCACGGGGCTAAACGTCCCGTTCTCGGCGTTTATCACGCCGGAGGCAGACCGGCAGGCGGTGTTCGACCCGCAGCAGCAGGCGATGGTGGTGAAGCCGCTGTTCCCGTGGGATGAGACGCTGAAGTTCGATCATTTCTCCATCATCCTGGCGCCCGGCGCCCTGAGTGAATCCACGCCGCACGAGGCGGGGGTGATTGAACACGTGGTGGTGATAAGCGGTGAACTGGAGATGAAAATTGACGGCGAATGGCGAACCCTTTACCCCGATCAGGGCGTGCGTTTTGCCGGGGATAAACCGCATGCCTACCGCAACAGCAGCAGCCGACCGGTGCATTTTCACTCCCTGATTCATTATCCCCGCTAAAGGCTCGCAAAACTGTTTCGCTGATGCATACTTCTGACTACAATAGCCGCCATTTTGACCATAACGGATAACGACGAAGTATGCGCCTGCAATCCCATCATCTTGAACTTTTAAGCCCGGCCCGCGATGCCGCCATCGCCCGTGAAGCGATCCTTCATGGGGCTGATGCCGTCTACATTGGCGGTCCTGGCTTCGGTGCCCGCCATAACGCCAGCAACAGCCTGAGCGATATTGCCGAGCTGGTGCCGTTCGCCCACCGTTTTGGGGCGAAAGTGTTCGTGACCCTGAACACCATTCTGCATGATGATGAACTGGAGCCTGCGCAACGTCTGATCACCGATCTTTACCAGACAGGCGTGGATGCCCTGATTGTTCAGGACATGGGCGTACTGGAGCTGGATATTCCGCCAATTGAACTGCACGCCAGTACCCAGTGCGATATTCGCACCGTCGAGAAGGCGAAGTTTCTCTCCGATGCGGGCTTTTCCCAGATCGTGCTGGCGCGCGAGCTGAACCTGAATCAAATCCGCGATATTCACCAGGCGACGGATGCCACCATTGAGTTCTTTATCCACGGTGCGCTGTGCGTGGCGTATTCCGGGCAGTGCAATATCTCCCACGCGCAGACTGGCCGCAGCGCCAACCGCGGTGACTGCTCTCAGGCCTGCCGTCTGCCGTATACCCTGAAAGACGATCAGGGCCGCGTGGTCGCCTTCGAAAAACACCTGCTGTCCATGAAGGACAACGATCAAACCGCCAACCTGGGCGCGCTGATTGATGCCGGTGTGCGTTCCTTCAAGATTGAAGGGCGCTACAAAGACATGAGCTACGTGAAGAACATTACCGCCCATTATCGTCAGATGCTGGACGCCATTATTGAAGATCGCGGTGACCTGGCGCGCGCGTCTGCCGGTCGCACCGAGCATTTCTTTATTCCGTCGACAGATAAAACCTTCCACCGCGGCAGCACGGATTACTTCGTCAATGCCCGTAAAGGCGATATTGGCGCGTTTGATTCACCGAAGTTTATCGGTTTACCGGTGGGTGAAGTGCTGAAGGTCGCCAAAGATTATCTCGACGTGTCGGTGACCGAACCGCTGGCGAACGGGGATGGTCTGAACGTGATGATCAAACGTGAAGTCGTGGGCTTCCGTGCTAATACGGTGGAAAAGACTGGTGAAAACCGCTATCGCGTCTGGCCAAACGAGATGCCTGCCGATCTCTATAAAGCACGTCCTAACGCCGCGCTGAACCGTAACCTTGACCACAACTGGCAGCAGGCGCTGCTGAAAACCTCCAGCGAGCGTCGCATTGCGGTGGATATCGAGTTAGGTGGCTGGGAAGAGCAGTTGATCCTGACCATGACCTGTGAAGACGGCATCAGCGTCACGCATACTCTCGACGGTCTGTTTGAGGTGGCGAACAATGCAGAAAAAGCCCTCAACAGCCTGAAGGATGGCGTGGCGAAGCTGGGACAGACGATTTACTATGCGCGCAACATTGCGGTAAATCTGCCGGATGCGCTGTTCGTGCCAAATAGTCTGCTGAACCAGTTCCGCCGGGAAACGGCAGAGATGCTGGATGACGCGCGACTGGCGAATTATCCCCGCGGCAGCCGTAAGGCGGAAACCGTGCCAGCGCCCGTTTACCCCGAGTCGCATTTATCGTTCCTGGCGAACGTGTATAACCATAAAGCGCGCGAGTTTTATCATCGCCACGGCGTGCAGTTAATTGATGCTGCCTATGAGGCGCACGAAGAGAAGGGTGATGTGCCGGTGATGATCACCAAACATTGTCTGCGTTTTGCCTTTAATCTTTGCCCGAAACAGGCGAAAGGCAATATTAAGAGCTGGAAAGCTACGCCAATGCAGCTGGTGAATGGCGACGAGGTGCTGACCCTCAAATTTGATTGTCGTCCGTGTGAAATGCACGTTATTGGCAAAATGAAAAACCATATTTTCAAAATGCCGCCACCGGGCAGTATTGTTGCCTCCGTGAGCCCCGACGAACTGATGAAAACCCTGCCGAAACGTAAGGGTAATTAATTAACGAAAGTGAGTACCCGGTTTGCGCGATTTTTGCCACAGGTGATGTTCGCGCAAACCCTCTGCTGATTCCTCCGCTGCGCTGCGTAATTCATCACTGTCTGCCTCGTGCCGGAGTTGATGATCAACATTCTTAACCCACAAATATTCATGGCCTTTGTGTCCCGCCATCAGCTGGCCGGAAAACAGGGCGCAGACCAGCATCATAAGCGTTAACCCCTTTTTGAACATGGACTTCCCCTTCATTAAAAATGCCACGCTAGCATGAACGTAGTTTCGTAGGGTTATTATTGGCATTTTCAAATTAGCGCAAAGAATATGTCATGTTGCGCGAACAGGATATATTTTGCGAGTAGTGAGATTTTTCCTAAAAAAGAATTATCTTTGTCATACCCTAAAATTTGGTATCAAAATATGGCAGAGGTTTAAGGATTAATCTTATATAATAAGATTTCTCTGACAAAGGAATGGATCTGATTCAATGAAAAAAGTCATGTCAATAGCGCTTCTGGTGGTTGCCGTTGGGGCTGTTGTAGGTATGAACGTTAACTGGAGTGGCGAACCGGATTATATTCAGTCAGCGGAAGCTCGGGTCGGTTCTTATTTAACCAGCGACTACGGACGCGTGGCGTGTAATAGCAAGCAAATTGATGACGAGCGTTGGGAATTAGGGTGTACCAATCCGTCGAAAAGTAAAACATTTCAGTTTGCTGTTTTCTCAGCAGATAAAGCACCGTATGGCGTCTCGCGTCCATTCTATCTGGAAGCGATTAACGATGATGCAAAACAGAGCGCGGAACAGGGCCTGATGCGCTACCTGCAAATTAATACCAAAGCGGGTTAATGGCTCTGTTTAGCTTTTGTTGAGTTCAGGCATGTTAGGTTGTTATTGATCCGCTGCCCGGCATGGAGTGTCGGGACGTAGACATGAAAATACAAATCTATCCATGCAAGCATTTACCGCCAGATTATGGCGGTTTTTTTTGCCTGCGAACCGGCCATCAGCGTGGCGGGCGGGCAAACTGTTTACGGTACTGGGCAGGGGAAAGCGCGAACTGTTGGCGGAAATGGTGACGCAGGGTCGCTGCCTGTCCAAATCCGGTTTGTTCAGCAATGCTGTCGATGCTGAGACGGCTGCTCTCCAGATAATCTTTTGCCCGCAGGAGTCGTTCATTAAGCAGCCAGCGCGCAGGCGTGGTGCCTGTGGCAGCCTGAAAGCGGCGCAGAAAGGTGCGCTGGCTCATGCCGACGCGACGCGCCAGCGAATCCACGCTGTGAGAAATGCTCAGGTGACTGTGCAGGAAGTCGAACAACTGTCCCAGACGCTGGCTCTCCCGCAGCTGTGCCACCGGGCGACTCAACTGCTGCGGCTGGGAGCCATCCCGGTGGGGAGGGATCACCAGACGGCGCGCGACGCTGTTGGCGGTTTCCATACCGTAATCCCGTCGCACCACGTGCAAACAGAGATCGATGCCTGCCGCGCTTCCTGCAGAGGTCAGAATATCGCCTTCATCCTGATACAACACATCCTCGACCACGCCGATCGCCGGATAACGGGCTTTCAGCGCCTCAATATAGCGCCAGTGGGTGGTGGCTTTACGCCCGTTCAGCAGACCCGACGCGGCCAGAACAAACACCCCGGAACAGATAGAAAGCAGCTGGCAACCGCGCGCATTGGCCCGGCGTAAGGCCTCACAGAGCGCCGCGGGAACAGGCGCATCCATCCCTCGCCAGCCCGGCACAACGATCAGGTCTGCCGATTCCAGCAGATCAAGCCCCCCGTCGGTCAGGATGCGGATCCCACCGGTTGCCCGAAGCTCACCGTCATCAATGCCCGCCACCGCAAAACGATACCATTCGTCGCCCAGCTCGGGACGTGGCAATCCGAAGATTTCCACCGCCACGCCAAATTCAAAGGTACACAAACCGTCATAGGCCAGTACCACCACCAGCGGGTGGGAAACCTGTCTTAAGTTTGTCATCTTTTTGCTGTTTTCTGGCATAAGCGGACGCATTCACGTGATCAATTTCTGGATAGAGTAGTGTTAACACAAACGCCAAAGATGAGGAAGGATCATGAGTTATGTTACTGAATTTCCGGCTGCCGAGCCGCAGGAAGCCGTTACCCATTTTCTGCGTCGCCTGAGCGTCGAAACGGACTGTGCCGATGTGCACCATGCGCTGACGAATAACGAGCAGGACTTTGTGTTGCTGCATGTTGTCGGGAAACCTGAGCAGTTTGCCCGTCGTCATGTGCCCGGCGCGATACATATGCCCTGGAGCCAGATCACCGAGGCGCGCATGGCGCAGTGGCCGGCCGATACGCTGTTCGTGGTGTACTGCGCGGGGCCGCACTGTAACGGCGCGGACAGAGCCGCGCTGAAGCTGGCGCGTCTCGGACTGCCCGTGAAAATCATGATTGGCGGCATCACTGGCTGGGAGGACGAACAGTACGCGTTTGCCAGTAGCGAAACCGCTGCCGCGTTGTGAACATGAATAAATTTCAACTGTCGTGAAATTTTCTCGTTTGCCGGGATACAGCAGGTATGTCATCTTTTTTGGACATTTAGACATCCAGAAGTCTAAAACTTCAAGAGATGAATTATCACTGCTGGCAATTATCGCCGGCAGACAGAGGAGATTTCCATGCAGCGACAGCACGCCCCATACCGCGCCGATGTAGTCGGCAGTTTTTTACGCCCGGATGCCATCAAACAGGCTCGCCAGCAGTTTGCCCGCGGTGAGATTGATGCCGGGCAACTTCGCGCGGTGGAAGATGACGCGATCCGCCAGGTGGTCGAACAGCAGTGCGCCTGCGGCCTGCACGTGGTCACCGACGGTGAGTTCCGTCGCGCCTGGTGGCACTTCGATTTCTTCGATGGTCTGCAGGGGGTTGAGCGTTACGATTCACAGCAGGGCATTCAGTTCAACGGCGTGCAGACCAAAGCGCACGGCGTGCGCGTCACCGGCAAGCTGGGCTTTGGCGATCATCCGATGCTTGAAGATTTCCGCTACCTGAAAAGCATCAGCGGCAACGCGCAGCCAAAAATGACCATTCCCAGCCCGAGCGTGCTGCACTTCCGTGGCGGTCGCAAAGACATTGATGCGACGGTCTATCCGGATCTGAATGACTATTTTGACGATCTGGCCACCACCTGGCGCGACGCCATCCGGGCATTTTATGATGCAGGCTGTCGCTATCTGCAGCTGGATGATACCGTCTGGGCCTACCTCTGTTCAGATGACCAGCGTCGTCAGATCCGCGAGCGCGGGGAAGATGCCGATGAGCTGGCGCGTACCTATGCCCGCGTGCTGAACAAGGCGCTGGAAGGAAAACCAGACGATTTGACCATCGGTCTGCATGTCTGTCGCGGTAACTTCCGCTCCACCTGGATTTCCGAAGGCGGCTATGAGCCGGTGGCCCAGGTGCTGTTCGGCACGGTGAACGTCGATGCCTTCTTCCTGGAGTACGACAATGACCGTAGCGGTGATTTCGCACCGCTGCGCTTTGTCCGCCCGGGCAAGCAGCAGGTGGTACTTGGGCTGATCACCACCAAAAATGGCGAGCTGGAAAACCCTGAAGGGGTGAAGGCGCGCCTGGAGGAGGCGGCCAGATACGTGGCAAAAGAGCAGATCTGCCTCAGCCCGCAGTGCGGTTTTGCCTCCACCGAAGAGGGCAACACCCTGAGTGAAGCCCAGCAGTGGGACAAAGTGCGTCTGGTCACACAGATCGCCAGCGAAGTCTGGTAATCCCGTCGTCACAGCGCTGCATTATAAAAGTGCAGCGCTGTACCATTCTGAGTCGTTCTCTTTACATCCCGCGTTACACATCCTGCAATAGCACGTTATTCATCCTGGCATCCTTTTTGCTCCTGTTTCGCTGAGACATTTTTCCGCGTCCATGCCGTAACGGACGTCTTCGCACAGCGTTCTTTTTCAGGAGTGAAAATATGCACCGTCGTACATTATTAAAAGCCTTCGCGTTGTCTGCGTCAG
The DNA here is from genome assembly GCF_023544405.1 of Enterobacter cloacae complex sp. OE43NF. NCBI lineage: Bacteria > Pseudomonadati > Pseudomonadota > Gammaproteobacteria > Enterobacterales > Enterobacteriaceae > Enterobacter > Enterobacter cloacae complex sp. OE43NF. Next base: position 49,071 of record NZ_JAMJFW010000005.1, on the reverse strand, counting down.
TCGTTGCTATGGGGATGAGTTTTGGCGCACAGGCGGCCGATACCATCAAAGTGGGGATTATGCATTCGCTCTCCGGCACGATGGCGATCTCAGAAACGCCGCTGAAAGATGTCGCCCTGATGACGATTGACGAGATCAACGCCAAAGGCGGGGTGCTGGGTAAAAAACTGGAGCCAGTGGTGGTTGACCCGGCCTCTAACTGGCCGCTGTTTGCCGAAAAAGCGCGTCAGCTGCTGAGCCAGGATAAAGTGGCCGTGGTGTTTGGCTGCTGGACCTCGGTGTCACGTAAATCCGTACTGCCGGTATTTGAGGAACTGAACGGTCTGCTTTTCTATCCGGTGCAATACGAAGGCGAAGAGATGTCGCCGAACGTCTTCTATACCGGTGCGGCGCCAAACCAGCAGGCCATTCCGGCGGTGGAATACCTGATGAGCGAAGACGGCGGTAGCGCTAAACGCTTCTTCCTGTTGGGCACGGATTACGTCTACCCGCGAACCACCAACAAGATCCTGCGCGCCTTCCTGCACTCCAAAGGCGTGGAAGACAAAGATATCGAAGAGGTCTACACCCCGTTCGGACACAGTGACTACCAGACCATCGTCGCCAACATCAAGAAATTCTCCGCAGGCGGTAAAACCGCGGTGGTCTCCACCATCAACGGCGATTCTAACGTCCCGTTCTACAAAGAACTGGCTAACCAGGGGCTGAAAGCAACCGATGTCCCGGTGGTGGCGTTCTCCGTTGGCGAAGAGGAGCTGCGCGGGATTGACACCAAACCGCTGGTCGGCAACCTGGCCGCGTGGAACTACTTCGAGTCCGTTGATAACCCGACCAACCAGGCCTTCGTGGCGGACTATAAAGCCTATGCCAAAGCCCATAAGCTGCCTAACGCCGATACCGTAGTCACCAACGACCCGATGGAAGCCACCTATGTTGGGATCCACATGTGGGCGCAGGCGGTAGAGAAAGCAGGCACCACCGACGTGGATAAAGTGCGCGCGGCCATGGCCGGACAGTCCTTTAAGGCACCCTCCGGCTTTACGCTCACCATGGATGCCACCAACCATCACCTGCATAAGCCGGTCATGATCGGTGAAATCGAAGGTAACGGTCAGTTTAACGTGGTCTGGCAGACGGAAGAGCCGGTACGCGCCCAGCCGTGGAGCCCGTTCATCGCCGGGAATGATAAAAAGCCCGATCAGCCGATGAAGACCGCCAGCAACTAAGCCATTACTGCAGGGAGAAAAGTCATGAACGCCATGCGCATGATGATCGCTATTGTATGGCTTACCGGACTGCTGCCAGGGATGGCGCAGGCATCGGATGCCGATCAATTTGTTGCCGCCAGCCGCAGCCAGCAGGCGGAGATGCTGACCCGCTGGGCTCTCGCGCCGGATGCCGCAAGACTGCCGTTACTGCAGGCGCTGCAAAACGAAAATCTGTTTGCCGACAGCCAGAAACATGCCTTTGCGCGACGCAATGGCGAGATGGTGGCGCTGGGAGATTCCCCTGCTGCAGAAGGGCAAACCAAAGCCGTACGCCTGACCAACCGTCTGCGGGTGCTGGCCGCCACGGCCAACGCTACGCATCAACTTATCAGTGACAACGTCACGCAGCGGCGTGCCGCCGCGCGCCAGTTACAGCGGGATGCGCAGCCGGAAATGATCGGCCTCCTGCAAACGCGGGTAAGCAGTGAAACGGACGATGTGGCGCGCCAGTGGCTGCTGCTGGCGCTGGCTAATCTCCAGCTCGCCAGCCCACAGGCTGACGTGCGTCTTCAGGCTATTGAACGACTCGGGCAATCTGACGACCCGGACGTGCCATCCCGACTCATGCCATATACCCAGACGCAAACCGAACCGGATGCCCGCGTACGTGCCGCCGCCGGGGAGAGCCTGAGCCAAATCCAGCACCGTCTGATGTGGGGCGATCTCCTCGGGCAGGCGTTTATGGGGCTGTCGCTGGGCTCGGTCCTGCTGCTGGCGGCGCTGGGACTGGCAATTACCTATGGGCTGCTGGGTGTCATCAACATGGCGCACGGCGAGATGCTGATGCTTGGGGCGTACGCCACGTGGATGGTTCAGCAGATCATGGCCAGCGTCACGCCTCAGTGGCTGGCGCTGTATCCGGTCGTCGCGCTGCCTGTCGCCTTCTGCCTGACCGCAGGCATCGGGATGATCCTTGAACGCACCGTGATCCGCCATCTCTACGGTCGTCCGCTGGAGACATTACTCGCCACCTGGGGTATCAGCCTGATGCTGATTCAGCTGGTACGCATGACGTTTGGCGCACAAAACCTGGAGGTGGCAAACCCGGCCTGGCTGTCCGGCGGGGTGCAGGTGTTTGCCAACCTGACGCTACCGTGGAACCGCATTGTGGTATTGGGCTTTGTGCTGATGGTGCTGTTCTTCACCTGGCTGGTCCTGAATAAAACCCGTCTCGGCCTGAACGTGCGTGCGGTAACGCAAAACCGCAGCATGGCGGCCTGTTGCGGGGTGCCGACCGGACGTGTCGATATGCTGGCGTTTGGTCTGGGCTCCGGCATTGCCGGTTTAGGCGGCGTGGCGCTCTCCCAGTTGGGTAACGTCGGGCCGGAACTGGGCCAGGGTTACATTATCGACTCCTTCCTGGTGGTGGTTCTTGGCGGCGTCGGACAGCTGGCGGGGAGCGTGGCGGCAGCGTTTGGCCTTGGGATCTTCAACAAAATTCTTGAGCCGCAGATGGGGGCCGTGCTGGGCAAAATCGTCATTCTGGTGGCCATCATTCTGTTTATTCAGAAGCGTCCGCAGGGATTGTTTGCGCTGAAAGGGAGGGTCACTGACTGATGAGCCAGCCACTTACCTTAAAACTGGCGCGAAAAGCGCCACGCACAACGCAGATTGCAGGCAGCCTGCTGGTGGCGTGTTTGCTGATATTGCCGTTCTTTGCGATGTTGCCCGCCACCCATCCGCTGGCGCTGTCGACCTGGATGCTGACGCTGCTCGGCAAAATCCTGTGCTACGCCATCGTTGCGGTGGCGCTCGATCTGGTATGGGGATATGCCGGTATGCTCTCGCTGGGCCACGGGATCTTCTTCGCCTTGGGCGGATACGCCATGGGGATGTACCTGATGCGCGAGGCCGCGGGCGATGGGCTGCCCGCATTTATGTCGTTTCTCTCCTGGAGTGAACTGCCGTGGTTCTGGTGGGGAACCCAGCACTTTGCCTGGACGCTGGTACTGATTGTGATGGTGCCGGGGCTGCTGGCGCTGGTGTTTGGCTGGTTTGCCTTTCGCTCAAAAATCAAAGGGGTTTATTTCTCGATCATGACGCAGGCCCTGACGTACGCGGGAATGTTGCTGTTCTTTCGCAACGAAACCGGGTTTGGTGGCAATAACGGTTTTACCGGTTTTACCACGTTGCTGGGGTTCTCCATCACCGCGACCACGACACGTATCGCGCTGTTTCTGGCGACCGTCATGTTGCTGCTCCTCACGCTTGGCATCGGCATTGCCCTCGCCAGAAGCAAGTTTGGCCGTATTCTCACCGCCGTGCGCGACGCTGAAAACCGCCTGACGTTTTGCGGCTACGATCCGAAGGGATTTAAGCTGCTGGTATGGACGCTTTCCGCCATGCTGTGTGGCCTGGCGGGAGCGCTCTATGTGCCGCAGGTCGGGATTATTAACCCCGGTGAAATGTCGCCGACCAACTCCATTGAGGCCGCCATCTGGGTGGCGCTGGGCGGCCGCGGCACGCTGGTTGGCCCGGTCATTGGCGCGGCGCTGGTGAACGGCGCGAAGAGTTTCTTCACCGTCGCAATGCCGGAATACTGGCAGCTGTTTCTCGGGCTGATTTTTATCGCGGTAACGCTGTTTTTACCGCGTGGCGTCTACGGCTTGTTTCGTAAGGGAGAGAAATAATGCAGCCAGCAGAAGGATTATTCACTCGCCAACTGCCCGGGGATCGCTATCGCGAGCAGACGGACCCGGTGCTGCAGCTGGAGAAGATCAACGTTAACTTCGATGGGTTTCAGGCGCTGACGGATCTCACGCTGAATATCGGCGTGGGGGAGTTGCGCTGCGTGATTGGCCCAAACGGCGCGGGAAAAACCACGCTGATGGACGTGATCACCGGCAAAACGCGGCCGAAAAGCGGTAAAGCCGTTTATGACCAGTCGGTAGATCTGACCCAGCTTGAGCCAGCTGCCATTGCGCGCCAGGGGATTGGCCGCAAGTTTCAGAAACCGACGGTATTTGAGGCGCTGACGGTATGGGAAAACCTTGAGATCGCCATGAAAACCGACAAGTCCGTCTGGGCAAGCCTGCGGGCCAAACTCAACGGCGAACAGCGCGATCGCATTGATGAGATGCTGGTCCTGCTGCGGCTCGCCGGTGAACGCGACCGCCGCGCCGGACTGCTTTCGCACGGACAAAAACAGTTCCTCGAGATCGGAATGCTGCTGGTCCAGGATCCGCATCTGCTGTTGCTGGACGAACCCGCCGCCGGGATGACGGACGCGGAGACCGAGTACACCGCCGAGCTTTTCCGGACCCTGGCAGGCAAGCACTCGTTGATGGTGGTTGAACATGACATGGGGTTTGTTGAAACCATTGCCGATCGCGTGACCGTACTGCATCAGGGACAGGTGCTGGCAGAAGGCTCGCTGCGCGAGGTACAGGCCAACGAGCAGGTAATTGAAGTCTATCTGGGACGCTAAGGAGCCTTGATGTTACAGGTTAACGAACTGAATCAATACTACGGTGGAAGCCATATTCTGCGCGGCGTGAGCTTTGAGGCCATCACCGGCGAAGTGACCTGCCTGCTGGGGCGCAATGGCGTGGGTAAAACCACGCTGCTGAAGTGTCTGATGGGGCTGATCCCGGCGAAAACGGGTGAGGTTATCTGGCAGGGGAAAAAGATCACCCACAGCAAGCCGCACCAGCGGGTGCAGTCTGGCGTGGCGTATGTGCCGCAGGGACGTGAGATTTTCCCGCGCTTAACCGTGGAAGAGAATCTGCTCATGGGGCTCTCGCGCTTCTCAGCCCGGGAAGCAAAACATGTCCCGGAGGAAATCTGGCAGCTTTTCCCGGTATTAAAAGAGATGAAGCATCGACGCGGAGGCGATCTCTCTGGCGGACAACAGCAGCAGCTGGCGATAGGTCGCGCCCTGGCGAGCCGTCCGCGGCTGCTGATCCTCGATGAACCTACCGAAGGCATTCAGCCCTCGGTAATCAAAGAGATTGGCCACGTGATCCGCCAGCTTGCAGACCGGGGGGACATGGCGATCCTGCTTGTGGAGCAGTTTTATGACTTTGCGGCAGCGCTGGCAGACAGCTATCTGCTCATGTCTCGCGGCACCATTATCCAGCGAGGACGGGGAGAAAACATGGAGCAGGAGGGCGTTCGCGGACAGGTTGCGATCTGAAATGTTATAATATAACATCCTCATTCTTATAAAAACGGAGTGAGGATACTGTTGTGGCTGCACATATTGGAAAATTTGCGATGACTCTGGGGGCGCTGCTGGTCAGCGGCCAGCTGTTTGCCCACTCACACGGTCACCAGATGACCGAAGCGGAGCAAAAGGCGGCAAACGGCGTGTTTGCGGACAAAGACGTTAAGGACCGGAAACTGTCCGACTGGGACGGCACCTGGCAGTCCGTTTATCCCTTCCTGCTGGATGGCTCGCTGGATCCGGTCTTCAGAAAGAAGGCGCAGAAGGACAATAAAACGTTCGACGAGATCAAAGCCTATTACCGCACGGGGTACGCCACCGATGTGGAGGCTATCGGCATCGAAAATAACGTCATGGAATTCCATAAAGGTAAAGAGGTCAGCCGCTGTCAGTATGATTACAGCGGCTACAAAATTCTGACCTACGCGTCAGGCAAAAAAGGTGTTCGCTATCTGTTTGAGTGTAAGGACGCGGGCAGCAAGGCACCGAAGTTTGTTCAGTTCAGCGACCACACCATTGCGCCAAAAGCCTCATCCCACTTCCACATCTTTATGGGCAATACCTCCCACGAGGCACTGCTGAAAGAGATGGATAACTGGCCGACCTATTATCCAAACGAGATGTACAAAGAGCAGGTGGTGGAGGAGATGCTGCACCACTAGGCTGTTGCTGTTGCCGGGTGGCGGCTACGCCATACCCGGCCTGCGATCAGGGTTTTGTAGGTCGGGTAAGCGCAGCGCTACCCGACACGCAATCTTCACGCTTCACGCTCATTCCACGCAGGATCATCAGCCAGGCAATGACGATAGCCGCCATCATAATCATAAACAGCGACCAGTGCGGCAAATGGGTCAGGATGATGCCGGTGATCATCGGGTTGGCCGCCGCGCCGAGCCAGCCCAGCGCCTGAGCGGAGAAGTAGCTTGCTTTCATACCCGGCGGGGCGATGTTATCGATCAGCATATATTCACCCGGCGCATAAATAATCTCACCCAGCGTAAAGATGGCGGCGGCGATGCCCCAGTAAATCAGGTTTTCTCCGGAGATCATAAAGCCACCCAACCCCACGATAAAAAACAGGGTGGCGGCCGTCATCAACGGGCGAATATTGCTGGCAGAGATCTTGCGTCCGAGTGCGTACTGCAGCGTCACCACCACTGCGGCATTGACGGGCAGAACCACGGCGACCACCTTTTCGGCGAAATCACTGTCTGCATGTGCAGCCAGAACATACTGCGAAATACAGCTCGCGAACGACCCGCCGACGTATGACGCGAGTAGGCCAGAGAGCGTATACCAGAACAGCGCGCGGTCTTTCAGCAAAACCGACGGCTGCCACGTTGTCTTCTGCTCCGCGGCATCTAACGCAATGCTTTTTTGCACAAAGAAGTGGATAAACCCCAGCGGCAGAGCGGCACAGAACGCGGCCAGCCAGAACGGCAGCTGCAGGCTGTACATCACCAGAAACGTGCCAAGAGGGGGCCCGATCGTCCAGCCGATGTTCAAAAAACTGTAGTTCAGCGAAAAAACGCGGGCTTTTTCACTGGAGGTCAGCACGTCGGAGAACCAGGCTTTCAGCACCGTCGAGAAAACAGAATAGGCACAGTTGATTAACGAAAAGAACAGCACCACCAGCGTGACGTTATTGACCAGCGGGATCGCCACAAAACCGGCGATAAACGCCACAATCGCGATCAGCATGTAGCGCTTTTTATCGAACTTATCGGCCAGAATGCCAAACCCCAGGCTGAATACCACGCCGATGGTCAAGGCAATGGTCAGGGCATAACCAATATTCTCGACGCTCATGTTAAACACGCGCGTGAGATAAATAGTCATAAACGGCAGCGTAGCGCCACGACCGATGGTTAATAACAATGACGATGCCAGCAGCGCTGCGGTTGAGCGCCTGAGAGATGGTTTCATATTCCTGCCCGACAAATGCTTATACTTTTTTATAGTGTGTCCTAAAAGGAGTATCACGACATAAGAAGCTTGTATAGCGCCCAATTTATCCGTAAGTGCTTCAACTGCCTGCCAGAATTAATGATCTTCTCGCGACGCACTTTTTTCTGTTACCTTGAAGTGTTAACAAATTATTAATAAATCAGGGGCAGGGTATGACGCGTAAAGACGGATTGCTGGCACTGCTGGTGGTCATCGTATGGGGACTTAATTTTGTGGTCATCAAAGTGGGATTGCATAACATGCCCCCGCTGATGTTGGCCGGTTTGCGCTTTATGCTGGTCGCCTTCCCGGCACTGTTTTTTGTTGCCCGCCCGAAAATCCCGCTAACGCTGCTGCTGGGTTATGGCCTGACCATCAGCTTTGGCCAGTTTGCATTTCTGTTCTGCGCCATTAAGTTTGGTATGCCTGCCGGTCTTGCCTCGCTGGTGCTGCAGGCGCAGGCGTTCTTCACCATCATTCTTGGTGCGTTTGTTTTTGGCGAGCGTTTACAGGGCAAACAGCTGGCGGGGATCACTCTGGCCGTGTTTGGCGTGCTGGTGCTGATTGAGGCCAGCCTGAATGGTCAACACGTGGCGTTGCTGGGCTTTATGCTGACGCTGGCAGCGGGGCTGAGCTGGGCCTGCGGCAATATTTTCAACAAGCTGATCATGCAGCATGAAACACGCCCGCAGGTTATGTCGCTGGTGGTCTGGAGCGCGCTGATCCCGATTGTGCCGTTTATGGTGGCCTCGCTGATTTTTGATGGCCCGGCGGTGATGCTGACGAGTCTGGTTGAAATCGATCTCACCACTATTCTGTCACTGGTCTACCTGGCATTTGTCGCCACCATTATCGGGTACGGGATCTGGGGTTCTCTGCTGGGGCGCTACGAAACCTGGCGCGTGGCGCCGTTATCGCTGCTGGTGCCGGTTGTCGGGCTGGCGAGCGCTGCGATTTTGCTGGACGAAAAGCTGAGTGCATTACAGCTGCTCGGCGCGGTGCTGATCATGGCCGGGCTGTATATCAACGTGTTTGGCTTACGCGTGCGTCGGGCGGCGCGAGTGCGGAATTAGGGCAGAAAAAAGCCCCGCATCGGCGGGGCAAAACGAATCAGAAGCCGTGCTGATTATAATAAGGCACGCCTAATTCGTCGGATTTGTCGCTACCAGACCCCATATGGTTGAAATCATAAGGGGACTGGCTATGTGCTGACGGCAAAATCATCGTGTCATGATTATTTTGCTGCGTTGCACGAGGGGGTTGCTCCGCGAAGGTCTGGCTGGAAAAGAGCACCAGCAAGGCGAGGGCGGCGGAGGCGGTAACGTTCATGATTTCCTCGGTTACGTCTTTACAGGCGATGATTAACTACAATGTTTTAGCGGATAAAGGTATCGGGATTCACCCGGCACGCTGGTGATACGATACTTATGAGGCGGCACGTCGAAGTAGTTCTTAAACGTACGCGTCAGGGTCTGTTGCGATTCAAACCCGTATCGCTCCGCCAGATAAAGGATCGGTTCATTGCTTTCTTTCAGTTTTTGGGCAATTTCCGTCAGCTTGCGGCTGCGAATATATTGACCTAATGAATGACCGGTCTCTTTTTTAAACATCCGTTGCAGGTGCCATTTGGAGTAACCTGAACGCTCTGACACTTTTTCAAGGGAGAGCGGCGATTCCAGGTTATCTTCGATCCAGTCCAAAATGCTATGAATAGTGATAGCGTCAGTATTGCGTCTGGACATCGTCATACCTCTTTTTCTGTTTACGGCAGTATTTTCTTAAGCAAAAGCTCAAGCGTTGCCACTTCCTCTGCCGTTAAGTTTTTTGTTAGTTCCTGATGCAGTGTTTGTCCTACTAATTGATGACATTGTTCACACATATCCGCACCGTCGCTGGTGAGTGTCACCAGGACGCCGCGCTTGTCATTCGGGTTAGGGCTTCGTTCTATCCATCCTTTACAGACGAGACGATCCAGCATGCGGGTCAGCGCGCCCAGATCGACAGAGAGCACCTTTTTTAACTCAACCGGGGTGATACACACCTGGCAGCGAATGGAGCACAGCACTTTGAACTGCGTTGCGGTGATATCCAGCGGCGACAGATAGTCATTCAGCAGGCGGTCTTTTTTCTGATTAACCAGATGAATAAGACGACCCAGCGGAACAACGTCGTTGAAGATATCACTGGTGCTTTTCACAATGGTTGCCCTGGCAAGTAGTTTAATCACGGCAGATATTATTGCTCAGGCAAGTATAAGTCAACTGAATGGATCTGCGGATGCCACGAATTGCTAAAACGTTTCATGAACTTTTGTTGAGGTCTTTCAAATCATACAGATAACGCAGGGTTATCGTTCCTTTATGAAAATAATCGTTACGTTGCGTGAATGGCTCAATGTCACACTTTCACCCTATAATTGCGGTGATAAACATGGATAAGGACAACGACGCACTATGTTGGATTTGATAAAAGCAATTGGTCTTGGGCTGGTGGTATTACTGCCGTTGGCCAACCCGTTAACGACGGTAGCGCTTTTCCTCGGGCTGGCAGGGAATATGAACAGCGCAGAGCGCAATCATCAGTCGATGATGGCCTCAGTGTATGTGTTCGCCATCATGATGGTGGCTTACTACGCCGGTCAGCTGGTGATGAATACCTTCGGGATCTCCATCCCTGGCCTGCGTATCGCCGGGGGGCTGATTGTGGCCTTTATCGGTTTCCGCATGCTGTTTCCGGCGCAAAAAGCGCATGAATCGCCTGAAGCGAAGAGCAAATCCGAAGAGCTGGAGACCGAACCGAGTGCGAATATCGCCTTTGTACCGCTAGCCATGCCGAGCACGGCAGGGCCAGGGACCATTGCGATGATCATCAGTTCTGCCTCAACGGTACGTGACGGCACTACGTTTCCGGACTGGGTTGTGACCGTAGCGCCACCGCTGATATTTGCACTGATCGGCATTATTGTGTGGGCATCGTTGCGCAGTTCCGGGGCAATTATGCGCTGGGTCGGCAAAGGCGGTATCGAGGCGATTTCCCGTCTGATGGGGTTCTTGCTGGTATGTATGGGCGTGCAGTTTATTATTAACGGCGTGCTGGAGATTATTAAGACTTACCACTGAGGTCATTGCCGGGTGGCGGGGCCGACGTTATTACGGGTTTGTAGGCCGGGTATGCGTAGCGCCACCCGGCACAAACAGACGTCACCCGTGCTGCCCCTGTTCCTCCAGCGCCACCGGCCATTTACGGAAGATCAGCACCGACCAGATAAGCGCCACCAGTGCCGGAATGGCCCCCAGATAGCCAATCGCCGACATGGATACGTGCAGAATCACCTGATTGCCCACCAGCGCACCCGCGCCAATGCCCAGGTTAAAAATGCCCGAGAACAGCGACATCGCCACGTCTGTGGCATCCGGCGCGAGGGCCAGCACTTTCACCTGCATCCCGAGACCGATAATCATGATCGCCACACCCCAGAACAGGCTGAGGATCGCCAGCTGGCTTTCACTGCCCGCGGCGGGCATCAGCAGCAGCAGACACGCCAGCAGCAAACCGATGGCGCTGCTCACCAGCGCTGAAGCGTGCTGATTGCCAAGCTTGCCGAAAAGAATACTGCCAATAATGCCCGCCCCGCCAAGGAGCAGCAGGAGAAGGGTGGCAAAATTGCCGCTAAAGCCGGCCACCACCTGAACGAACGGCTCGATATAGCTGTAAGCCGTATAGTGGGCGGTGACCACAATAACGGTAAGCAGATAAATGCTCAGCAGCGCCGGGCGACGCATCAACAGCGGCAGGCTTTTCAGTGAGCCGGAATGTTCGCTTGGCAGCTTCGGCAGCAGTTTTACCAGACACACCAGGGTAACCAGCGCTCCCATGCCAATGGCGAAGAACGTGGTACGCCAGCCGAAGTATTGCCCCACGATACGGCCAATCGGCAGGCCCAGCACCATCGCCAGCGCGGTCCCGGTGGCAATCAGGCTCAGCGCCTGGGCGCGTTTCCCCGCCGGTGCCAGTCGGATAGCCAGCGACGCGGTAATCGACCAGAAAACGGCATGCGCAAAAGCGATCCCGACGCGGCTTAACACCAGCACCGTAAAATTCCACGCCAGGAACGACAGCACGTGGCTGGCGATAAACAACGCAAACAGCCCGATCAGTAGCTTACGCCGCTCCATCTGGCTGGTAAGCAGCATAAACGGCAGCGACATCAACGCCACCACCCAGGCGTAAATGGTCAACATAATGCCCACCTGCGCCGTTTCCATCTGGAAACTCTCTGCGATGTCAGACAACAGCCCAACCGGAACAAATTCAGTGGTGTTGAAAATAAACGCGGCAATAGCCAGCGTGACCACGCGTAGCCACGCAACCCTGCGGGAAACTGTGTTCGTTGTCATAGGGATGTCGGAGATTCGTTGCAAAAGAAGAGGAGACGATCTTAAAGCCTTGCACGGCGAAAACTCAACCATTATGTGATGAAGATCTCAATATTTACCTTATGAAAGCGGTAGCCGGAGGCAGGGTTTTCATTGAATATAAAAGAACACTCCAACAAAAACAGGCGGTAAGACAGTGCAGGAGATTGATTTTTATCTGGTCGATGCGTTTAGCAATGTGTCATTTGGCGGAAATCCGGCTGCCGTTTGCCCGCTCAAGGCGTGGCTGCCGGACGAAACGTTACTGAAAATGGCGCAACAGCATAATCAGTCGGAAACCGCATTTTTCGTCTGTACGAAAGGGGGCATTGAGCTACGCTGGTTTACCACGCTGGCCGAAGTTAATCTTTGCGGTCACGCCACGCTTGCTGCGGCGTACGTTCTGTTCAATGAGCTGGACTATCCTGACTCGCGGATCCACTTCGAAACGGCCTCTGGCCGCCTGACGGTGAGCCGGGAGGGTGAGTGGCTGACGCTGGATTTCCCGGCATGTCCCACGCATGAAGAGACGCCCCCGCCGGAGATGCTCGCGGCGCTCGGTATCCGCCGCTACGTTGAAGCCCGCAAAGGCCGCGCATGGGTGGTGGTGCTGGAAGATCGCCAGCAGGTTGAAGCACTCGCACCGACAATTTCAGCCATGACGCCTGGCGAACATAAGGTTGCCGTTACGGCGCGGGGCGACGGGGATTACGATTTCGTCAGCCGCTTTTTCTCCCCCGGCGTTGCCGTCTGGGAAGATCCGGTGACCGGCTCTGCACATACCATGCTCATTCCTTACTGGAGCGAAAAATTGGGTAAAACGACGATGTTTGCCCGTCAGGTTTCCGCGCGGGGCGGCGACGTGCGGTGCGAGCTAAAAGGCTCGCGCGTGCTGATGAGCGGACAGGCGTCATGCTATTTGAAAGGCACAGTTTTTCTGCGCTAGATACCTATAACAACAGAGGAAAAGACAATGCAGGAAATTGATTTTTATCTGGTGGATGCCTTCAGCGACAGGGCGTTTGGCGGCAATGCAGCGGCGGTATGCCCGCTGGAGGAGTGGCTTTCGGATGAGACGCTGCTCAAAATGGCGCAACAGCATAACCAGTCTGAGACGGCGTTTTTCGTACGCACCGACACCGGGTTCGAGCTGCGCTGGTTTACCACGCTGCATGAAATCAACCTCTGCGGCCACGCGACGCTGGCAGCGTCCCACGTGATTTTCGAATACCTCGATTATCCGCATACCGAAATCACCTTCACCACGCGCTTCGTGGGTGAGTTGACGGTGAAACGCAGCGGCGACTGGCTGACGCTCAATTTCCCTGCGTGGTCGACCGAGGTGGTCGACAATCCCCCGCAGGGCCTGTTCAGCGCGCTAGGGATAGACCAGGCTAAAGAGGTCCGCGTCGGACGGGATTACATGGTGGTACTGGAGAGCCAGCAACAGGTGGAGGCCTTAACCCCGGATATTGCAGCGATGGCGCCGCTCGGGAAAATGGTCTGCGTGACGGCACCGGGAGAGGAGTATGACTTCGTCAGCCGCTTCTTCTGCCCGGGCGAAGGGGTACCGGAAGACCCGGTCACCGGATCCACGCACAGCATGCTGATACCGTACTGGAGCGAGAAGCTGGGCAAAACGTCGATGAACGCCCGCCAGGTTTCATACCGTGGCGGGGATCTGCGCTGCGAACTGAAGGGCGACCGTGTGCTGATTGGCGGCCAGGCGACGCTCTATCTGAAAGGGCGTATCTTCCTGCGCTAGCTGAGCGAGGCGCCGCCGCATATCACCATCTCCTGGCCCGTGATGGCGGCGGCTTCATCGCTGAGCAAGAAATTCACCAGTCCCGCGACCTCTTCTGGCGTGATAAGACGGCCGATGGGCGGACAGGCAGGCGGTGAACTTTCTCGCCCCGGTGCGCTAAGCATCGGCGTTTGGGTGGCGCCCGGCGCGACCACGTTTGCGGTGATCCCACGCGGGGCCAGTTCCGCCGCCCAGCTTCTGACCATCCCTGTCATCGCCGCCTTGGTGGCAACATACTGTGAACGACCTGCCGCCCCGCGGGAGGTTCTGCTGCCAATCGCCACAAATCGTCCACCGGCGGCCATAGCGGGCGCGAAATGGTTAAACAGGGCTTCGCAGGCCTGGACGTGCAGTTGCCACAGTGACGCGCCAACCCTGCTTTCCAGTTGCCCCAGTGGGGCGGCGGCCATCATCCCGGCGGCGTGGATCACCGCCTGCGGTGTCGCGATGGCGTGCAGGGCGCTGTTCAGCGCCTCAGGGTCGGTGATATCCACGCGTAACCCCGTAAAGCGAGGGGTATCCGGCATCACGGCGCGGCGGCTGAGTCCGGTGACCTGCCAGCCTTCCGCCAGTAAACGCTTAACGATGGCCTCACCAATTCCGGAGCTGGCTCCGGTCACGACGGCGTGACGCATATCAGAGCTCCAGCATTGAACGAGGAACTTTAAACACCGCTTTGCGCACGGTCATCGGCGCGCCGCTGGTGCACAGCGCCTGGTGTGGTTCTCCGGGAGAAAAGACCGCAAAGTCACCCGCGCCAAGGCGGATCCCGACGCTGTGTGCCGATGAGCTGGCAATGAACAGGTCCGCTTTACGCTCTTCGTCATCCGGCTTGCCAACAGGGCGCGCGCCGGCATAGATGAGTTCTTCTCCCGCCAGCACAACCTGAATATCCGCCCACTGGTGATGGTACTCCGTATGCCGCTCCGCGCGCGGCTGCGTCTGCGCCGGACCAATCTGGCAAAACCAGGGGGCATTGTCCGGCTGCCAGCGGCCGTCATCGCGTTCGCTAAGCGCCTGCAGCGCGCAGTCCGGGCGGGACAGCAGGGCATACAACACCGGCGGTAACCCTGCCAGCGGCAGGGCGTCGAGATGTCCAATAATCATGCTGACTCCTTGACCCACTCGGGCGTCACCCGCACGTATTTTATGGCCTGACGAAAGTAGGTGTAGGCGATATGCAGGCTGCCATCCGGGCTCTGTTTAATGCTCGGATAGGAAAACTCACGGTTCAGTTTCTCCAGAGAGTTGTTAGTCATGCAGTAGCCATCTCCCTCGTCCAGATGCCGTTGCCACGGCCAGCTTTTGCCTCCGTCCGGCGAAATGGCGACGGTCATTGGCGCACGCGGGGCACCCCAGAAGGCGGTTCGACCGTGAGTCACAACCGGCTCTTTACGGCCATCGCCATCGTCAATTTCATCGTACAGCGAGGTGCGACGCTCCTGCGCCCCGGCGGCGCTCATGAGGTTAAACACCAGCGCCAGCTCGCCACTGGCAAGCGTTGTCACCTGGATAGAGGAGTTGTTGTTAGGTAATACCGTGGGCTCCGGCACGGACCAGCTTTCGCCGTTGTCCGTTGACTGGCTGTAATAAATGTTATCCGCCCAGCGGCTGCGGAACAGGGCAACCAAGGTGCCATTGCGCAGCGGGGTGATATTCATATGGACGCAGCCCAGGCTGTCCGGCACCTCAACATCACGCCAGGTTTTGCCCCCGTCTTCGGAGATTTTCACCGCGCTGATGTCATCGTTACCGACCCATTTCTCACCTGGCCGGGTGCGGCAGTAAAACATCGGCAGCAGCCAGTTCCCATTCTCCAGCACGACAATCGGCTGACGAATAAAGGTGCCGGGTTTATCGAGCAGGGTCGCGATGTCCCCCCAGGTTTTACCCAGATCCCGGGACTGGCGATAGCGCACAATAGCGGTGTCCTGGTTGCCGGACATTTGCGCGGTCCACAACAGCCACAGCACGTTATCGGGTGCCAGGAACAGAACCGGGTTCTGTTCGGAGCGCGTGGCATCATCCGACAGTTTTTCTGCCTCACTCCACTGCTGGCTTCCCGGTGACAGGCGCGAACCCCACACAGAGATATCCGCAATACCCTCCTGGGTACCGCCAAACCAGACGCACATCAGCGAACCATCCGGCAGCGGCAGCAGATTTGCCGCGTGGTTTTGTGGGCAGGCGGAAGGCAGCATGGCCGCCTTCACGCGCGTATCCTGTTGTGGGCGAATAATCCCGTCGCGGGTTACGGTTACAGACATATCAGACTCCATTGTTTTCAACGGGGGTTGGCGCTTTACCCTGTGCCTTTCCCGGAATGAGACGGTCGATGACCATGATGACCGCAGGGGTCAGCAGGGCGATGTACATATTGTTAATGCCAAACGGATCGCCCAGCAGATACCAGACAGAGGTCACGACGCAGGCGCCGATCAGCCCAGCATTGGCTCCGCGAGTACTGCGGAAGAACGGGGCGTAGAACGCGATGACCGCCACGACGGAAATCGACAGACGAATGGCGCGGGTAAAGAACGACAGCTTCAGCACTTCAGGCACCAGCAGAACAAAAATCAGCGGCAGGAAACCAATCAGCAGGGAGATCCAGCGGGTAGCTTTAAACTCCTGCTCGGGGGTCGGGTTGCGCATCGGCACGTAGAAATCTTTGACCACCAGGGAGGCAATGGCGAGCGCCACGGTACTGACGCTGACGAAGATGGACGCCACCAGAGAGGTGGTGACCAGACCGGCCAGCCACGGGTTCATATCCTGCAGGAAAATCGGCATCGCATACAGGCTGTCGATCTCCGGATGCAGGTATTTTGCCGCCACGCCAATCACCGCAATGGCCAGCGCGATCGGCAGGCAGAAGAAGAACGCGACCCAGGTGGAGCGTTTGGCCGATTTAACATCTTTAGTGGAGGAGATGGCCTGGATCACAAACTGGGTGCAGAAGATGGAGCCAATGGTGCCGATAAGCCACGCGAAAATGGTCGACGCGCCGATGTTGCCATCCCAGGTCCAGTAGAAGTCCGGCATGTTTTCGATCATCGGCGTGAAACCGCCGGTTTTGGATAACGCAAAACCCATGATGGCCAGAATGCCGAAGTATTTCAGCGCACTGTGCAGCACGGTTACCCACGCCACGCCTTTCATGCCGCCGAAGGCGAAATAGAAGGTACTGACGATAGCCGTAATGAAAGCGGCAACGGGCAGATTGACTTTCAGTACGGTAGAAATGGCTGCTGCGCCGCTGACGTAATTCCCCACATTCACCAGCAGCAGGGCGTAGATCATGATGAGGGAGATAATGTTTTTGGTGCTGTTACCGTATTTTTCAGCAATCGCACCCGAGATGGTGATTTTCCCGGTGTTGTATATGCGTTTTACCAGCAACAGGCCAAAAAGCGGGAAGCCAATCGCGGCACCGATGACGGACCATGACGCAGCAAACCCGTCCTCGAACGCCGCCTGCGCGGTGCCGATGGTGGATTTAGCGCCGATATACTCAGACATCAGCAGGATCCCGACAATAAACGCCGGCATCGCGCGGGAGCCTTCCATAAAGTCCCCGGAATTTTTACTGCGGATCCGGAAGGTCAGCCAGGTGGTGAACAGGATGTAGGCAATGACTATGCCCACAATGATCAGGGTATCTTCAGCGGTAAAATTATTCATCTTTGCCTCTCTTCAGGGCGAGTGAATCCTGGGCACCTCAGGTACCCGGTATTCTTATTGACGAAACCAACGCCGTTTAGCTAAGTGACGTTGTCACTATCTGGCGAATCTGTTGGCACTGCTGCTCGCTAAACGCCACGGCATAGCGACTCTCTCCGACATCCTCACCCATGATTTGCAGGGCCTTTTTAACAGCGGCAGGGGAAAACGCCACGCTGTAGAGCTCGGTGCGGAGCCGGGTGACGCGCTCCTGCGCCTGCCGGGAACCTTCAACATCACCCGCGTTAAAGCGTGACCAAATGGCGTTGATCGCCGCTGGCGCCACGTTTGCCAGCCCGGAAATACAGGCTGAACATCCCTCGACGAAGCCCTGATGGATCAGTGAATCTGGTCCGTTCAGCACGTCGAACCCGTCAATGTCGCTTACCGCGTTGAGGAAACCGCGCAGGCTTTCATAGCTCCCGGCACTGTCTTTAATACCTGAAATGTTGGGATGTTCGGCCAGCGCCCGTACCGTGGCGGGCTCAAGGGTGTTGCCGGTCCGCGCCGGAATGTTGTACAGAAAGACCGGTACGGTTAGCGCGTCAGCGACGGCGGTGTAGTGTGCGATGAGCTCAGACTGTTTCAGCGGTACGAAGTAAGGGGTGATGACGGAAACCGCATCCACACCCAGCGCGACGATCTGTTTTCCCAGCCGGATGGTGTCGCGGGTGGAGATTTCGCCAATATGCGCCACGACGGGCGCGCGTCCGGCGACAGTTTCCACGCAGGTCCGGGTGACCGCGATTTTTTCCGCTTCGTTCAGGACAAAGAACTCGCCGTTGGTTCCACCGCAGAAAATGCCGTTTCCGGCGTCCAGCTGCCGGGCGACCTGCCGCGTTAAGCCGGGAAGGTTGAGTTCGCCTTCCGCGTCAAAGGGGGTGACGATGGCCGTCAGCACGCCCTTGATGTTGTTACGCATTTCTTACTCCTTGACTATGCATGTTCAGGAAACAGTGTCCGGTAAATCGCCTGCACCTCGTCGTGATTCACCTGACAGGGGGCATTGTTCATTAACCGTTTAACGTTCAGGGCGGCATCGCTCAGGGAAGCGATGTCTTCGCGCGGCACGCCCAGGGACTCAAGGTTGTCCGGCAGGTTGAGCCGACGAACCAGCGCGGCAAAGTACTCCACCAGCGCGTGAGATTTTTCGTCATCGGACAGGCTGCTGTCCGCGCCTGGCACGAGATCCCACACCAGCGCAAATTTTGTCACGCAGTGGGGACGAACCACCCTCATGCAGGGCGCCAGAAGAATGGCGTTGGCCACGCCGTGCGGCAGATGATATTTCCCGCCAAGCGGATAAGACAGGGCGTGAACCAGGTGTGTGCCGGCATGCGCAATCGCGACCCCGCCGTAATAAGAGGCCCACAGCATTTCCAGCTTTGCCAGCAGGTTGCCCGGTTCAGCGCAGGCCGTTTCAATGTTCTTCAGCAGCTTAGCGAGCCCGGTCAACGCCGCGTTATCGCTGACCGGGTTGGCGACCGTGGCGGTGAAGCACTCAATCAGATGGCACAGGGCATCGATGCCGGTGGAGGAGGCAATATGCGCGGGCATGCTGGTGGTCAGTTCCGGCAGCAGGGCGACGTAATCGGGCAGCAGGACCGGAGAGATAATACCGACCTTCGTGTTTTGCTCCGGTATCGCCAGAATAGCGTTCGGCGTGGCCTCCGACCCGGTTCCGGCGGTGGCGGGGATCAGAAGCGAGGAGATACGTGCCACCGGTTTTACCCCTGCCAGCAGGCTGTCCAGCCCCGGTGACAGCGGGTGACAAAGCACGGAGAGCAGTTTCGCCACATCCAGTACGCTGCCGCCGCCGATCCCAACCACGACATCAAACGATCCGCAGTTTAACCCCGCGAGCAACTGGCTGACATCGTGGTGGGAGGGTTCAGGCGGCACCGTGTCAATCACCGTGACGCGGCGGTTGCCCTCTTCAAGAATTGAACGGATCTGTGTTGCCGCCTCCAGACGCGCAATGTTGCCGTCCGTAACCAGCAAGAGCTGCGCGTTTTCGGTGAGTAATGGCCTGATGGCGGCGAGCGCATTTGCGCCGCTAATAATGGTGCTGTTGAGGGTAACCACGCTTTTCTCCTGTCTTTGTGTCCATGATTAAATTCGCTCAATTAAGACGCTTCATGGTCATCGTGTGGCTAAATTTATAATTTATTCGCAAACTGATTAACTTGATCTTGCTCACATATAATCAATCGTGATTGAATATAATCATTAGCAGGAAAAACGAGCCCGGAGTGGGAATGAAAGAAAACAACCTGTTCAGAGACGTCGTTGTCGTTGCAGATGACTTTACCGGGGCAAACGATGCGGGTGTCAGCCTGGCGCTGAGCGGTAAGAAGGTCAGCGTGGCATTCCACACCCCCTTTACCCAGCCGGTGGATGCACTGGTTATTAATACCGATTCCCGTGCGCTGCGGGCAGCAGATGCGGCCGAAAAAGTGGCCGTACTGGGGGCGGATATTGCGGCTGCGCGCTGGCTCATCAAAAAGATTGATTCCACGCTGCGCGGCAATGTAGGGGCAGAAACAGGCGTCCTTAAGGCAGTAAGCGGCAAACGGCAGGTGATTGTGGCGCCAGCGTATCCCGCGGCAGGGCGGATCACACGCCACGGCAGGTGTCTGGTGAACGGCATTCCGGTGGATGAAACCGAATTCGCCAGCGATCCGAAAACGCCCGTCCCGTCTGCCACGATTGCTGACCTGTTTACCGACGTGAGTTGTCAATCCGTGACGGTAAACACGCTGGCAGCCGAACTGGCGCAGGGAACGGAGTGGCTCATTGTCGATGCCCATTGTGACGAGGATCTGGACGCCATTATTGCCGCCGCGCTGACCTGCCCGCAGACACCGCTGCTGGTCGGGTCTGCCGGGTTATGTGATGCGCTGGCACGCCATCTCGCTCCCGTGAAGCGTCAGCATCTGCTGGCGGTGGTGGGATCAATGAGTGAGATCGCTCAACGTCAGATTGCGCTGGCCGCTGCAGAGCCTGCGGTTTCGTCGGTATTTATTGATGTTAATGATGTGCTGAAGGGGAAGACGGCGAACGCGCTCATGCGCATCACGCAGGTCCTGAAGGCGGGCCGTCACTGCATCGTTCATACCTGCCCGGACCATGAGGCGCGACATCAGGTTGAACGGCTTTGCGCGCAGTATCAAATGACCCGGACCGAACTGGGTGAAACGATCTGCGCCTTCCTGGGAGAGATTACCCGAGAGGCACTGACGGCATGTCCGCCGGATGCGTTGTATGTCTCAGGCGGCGATGTGGCAATGGCCGTCGCCAGCGCGCTTGATGCGCAAGGATTTGAAATTACAGGGCGCGTCGCAGGATGCGTCCCTTACGGCAAATTTCTGGGTTGTGCCTGGCACCAGCCGGTAATGACCAAAGCAGGGGGCTTCGGAAAAGAAGAGACGCTGCTTGAGGTGTTGCATTTTATCGAGGAGAGACTGAGTGACTAACATTATTGCTGTAACCATGGGTGACCCGGCGGGCATTGGCCCGGAGATCATTATCAAATCCCTCACCGGGAGCGAATTAACGGGAGCCCCGGTTGTCGTGGTGGGCTGTGCCCGCACGCTCAGGCGGGTGCTGGGTGATGGGATCGTGGGGCAGGCTGACATCCATATCATCAGGCAGGTCAGCGAGGCCCGTTTCGCCCCCAACGTGATTAACGTGCTGGACGAACCGCTGGCCGACCCTGATGCCCTGAAGCCCGGCGTGGTCCAGGCTCAGGCGGGGGATTTAGCCTATCGCTGCGTGAAGCGCGCGACGGAACTGGCGATGGCGGGGGACGTAAAAGCGGTTGCCACGGCGCCACTGAATAAAGAAGCGCTGCATCTGGCCGGACATCACTACCCCGGGCATACCGAGCTGCTGGCCCATCTGACGCACAGCAAAGACTACGCTATGGTGCTGTACACCGATCGGCTGAAGGTCATTCATATCACGACCCATATTGCGCTGCGTAAATTCCTTGATACGCTCAATCAGGATCGGGTAAAAACCGTCATCGGCATTGCGGATACCTTCCTGAAACGGGTGGGCTTTAGCGCACCTCGTATTGCGGTCGCGGGCGTGAACCCGCATGCGGGAGAAAATGGCCTGTTTGGCGATGAAGAGATCACGATTGTTGGCCCGGCCGTTGCAGCGATGAAGGCGCAGGGGGTCAACGTCACCGGACCGTGCCCGCCGGATACGGTATTTATGCAATGCCACGAAGGAATGTATGACATGGTCGTTGCGATGTATCACGATCAGGGGCATATTCCGCTAAAATTGCTCGGCTTTTACGACGGGGTGAATATCACCGCCGGATTGCCGTTTATCCGCACCTCTGCAGACCACGGAACCGCGTTCGATATTGCATGGACCGGTAAAGCCAGGTCGGAGAGCATGACGGTGTCTATTCAGTTGGCTATGCAAATTACACGGGAATAATATGAAGGGATATAACCGGTTAGAGCAGATAATGGATTACCTCAAAGGGCACAACCTGGTCACGGTGGATCAGCTGGTGGCGATCACCGATGCCTCACCGGCGACGATCCGCCGCGACCTGATTAAGCTTGACCAGGAGGGCGTCATCAGCCGAACCCACGGCGGCGTGACTCTTAACCGGTTTATTCCTTCCCAGCCGACCACGTCCGAAAAAATGCAGCGCAGCCTGGCAGAAAAACATGCCATCGCCAGCGCGGCCGCGAGCTTTGTGAAAGCGGGGGATGCCATTGTGCTGGATGCCGGTACCACAATGATTGAACTCGCGCGTCAGCTCACGCATCTGCCGCTTCGCGTCATCACCAGCGATCTGCACATTGCGCTGTTTCTCTCTGAGTTTAAACAGATTGAAGTGACGATCATTGGCGGCCGTATCGATGATTCGAGCCAGTCCTGTATTGGTGAGCACGGGCGTCGGCTGTTGCAGAATGTCTGGCCTGATGTGGCTTTTGTCAGCTGTAATGGATGGGATATTACCCGCGGTATCACGTCGCCTACGGAAGAGAAGGCCGCGCTGAAGCGGGATTTAATAGCCAATGCAAAACGCCGGGTGCTGCTGGCAGACAGCTCTAAGTACGGTGCCTGGTCGCTGTTTAATGTGGCGCACCTGAACACCCTGACGGATATCGTCACCGACAGCAGGCTGGATGAAGCGGCCCGGACCCAGCTGGAACAGCTTGAGACCCGCCTGACGCTGGCGTCATGACATAAGTTAAAACTATGAAGTCCGAACAGATGGCAGACGCTATGTTGAAGCCTGGCCTCACAAAAAAAAGCAAGGAGCCTGCCATGTATTCCATTACCTCTGGATCTGCCCGTCATCCGGACATCCTCAAGCTGATCGCGGCGCTTGACCGCTATCAGAGCGAACTCTATCCCGCTGAAAGCAATCATCTGCTCGATCTGGCTGCGCTGCCTGAAGCCTCGCTTATCATGATGATCATTCGCGACCCGCAGCTGCAGGCCGTGGGATGTGGCGCTGTGGTGCTTAATGGCGACGGTACCGGGGAGATGAAACGGGTCTATATCGATCCGACCCATCGCGGGCAACATCTGGGCGAGAAGCTGCTTGCTGCCCTTGAGGATGAAGCCCTGAGTCGTCACTGCCACACCGTGCGCCTGGAAACAGGGATCAAGCAACACGCCGCCATTCGCCTGTATGAACAGTGCGGATATGAACGCCGTCCGGCGTTTGCGCCGTATGTCGACGATCCGCTGAGCCTGTTTATGGAGAAGGCTCTGGTTGTCGACGTTCGTTTAGCAGCGCTATAAACGCTTCGAGCTGGCGGGTCATCGCCCCACGACGCCACACCAGCCAGGTGGTCAGCCAGCGCCAGTTCTCCGCCAGCG
This sequence comes from Enterobacter cloacae complex sp. OE43NF, assembly GCF_023544405.1. Lineage (NCBI taxonomy): Bacteria > Pseudomonadati > Pseudomonadota > Gammaproteobacteria > Enterobacterales > Enterobacteriaceae > Enterobacter > Enterobacter cloacae complex sp. OE43NF. The sequence goes on along the minus strand of NZ_JAMJFW010000005.1, from coordinate 25,890 downwards.
GCCACGCCTCTACCTGATGATGCCCCGGCATGCTCTCCAGCATTGAGCGGGGCATTAACGCAATACCCGCCCCTGCAATCACGCAGGCGAGCATACCGTGATACGACTCCATCTCATGGATCCGCCCGGGCGTGGCGCGGTCTGCGTGAAACCAGCTTTCCAGATGACGTCGATACGAACAGTTTGCGCGAAACGCGTAGACGTCGCTGCCGCTTACCTGCGCGGCGCGCGTCACCTCCGCATGTCCGGTGGGGGTGACCAGCATCATCTCTTCCCGGTAAACCGGCATGCCTTCCAGCTCCGGGTGTGAAAGTGGCCCGTCGACAAACGCCGCGCTTAAGCTGCCTTCCAGAACGCCGTCAATCATCGTTCCGGACGGGCCGGTAGAGAGCGCGAACTGAATGCGCGGATAGCGCTGGTTAAACGCCGCCAGACTTTCCGGGATCCGCACGGCGGCAGTGCTCTCCAGGGCGCCAAGGGCAAATAACCCCTGCGGCTCATCACCGGCGACGACCATGCGCGCCTCGTCAACCAGCGCCAGGATCTGCTTGCTGTAGCGCAGAAAGTTGTGCCCGGCGGGAGATAAGCGCAAACGCTGGCTCTCCCGGATAAACAACTCAACGCCGAGATCGGCCTCAAGCTGGCGGATGCGGGTGGTGAGGTTAGACGGAACGCGATGCACCTTCTGCGCCGCCTGGGTAATGCTGCCGGTCAGGGCAACGGCGTTAAACATTTCAAGCTGAGTTAAATCCATAGCATTCTCGATTCGTGAATAAGGTGGTTAGTATTATTCATTTTTAAGAAATAGCAGAGTGGGCCACAATCAATCAACCGATATTACGTGGAGAACATCATGACTTATTCATCTGCTACGCATGCCCTCTCTGTTAACCCGGCGACAGGCGAGACGCTGGCCGCCTATCCCTGGGCCACATCCGAAGAGGTCGAACAGGCAATCGCCCTTGCTGATGCCGGTTTTCGCCAGTGGCGAGGAGAAAGCGTCTCTCACCGGGCACAAAAACTGCGCGACCTGGGGGCAGCACTGCGCCAGCGTGGGGAAGAGATGGCGCAAATGATCTCCCGGGAAATGGGCAAGCCGATTGTGCAGGCGCGGGCGGAAGTGGCCAAATCTGCGGGTCTGTGCGACTGGTATGCGGAACATGGCCCGGCGATGCTGCGTGCGGAGCCCACGCTGGTGGAAAACCAAAACGCGGTCATTGAATACCGTCCGCTGGGGCCGATTCTTGCGGTAATGCCGTGGAACTTCCCGCTCTGGCAGGTACTGCGCGGTGCGGTGCCGATCCTGCTGGCAGGTAACAGCTATCTGCTCAAACACGCACCGAACGTCCTTGGTTCTGCTGCGCTGATTGGGCAAATCTTTGCTGATGCCGGTATTGCGCAAGGCGTCTTTGGCTGGGTGAATGCCACCAATGATGGCGTGAGCCAGGCGATCAACGATCGTCGTATTGCAGCGGTAACCGTCACCGGTAGCGTGCGTGCAGGTGCGGCAATAGGGGCGCAGGCGGGAGCGGCGCTGAAAAAATGCGTTCTGGAGCTGGGCGGCTCCGATCCGTTTATCGTGCTGAATGATGCCGATCTGGATCTGGCCGTTCGCGCGGCCGTCACGGGACGTTATCAGAACACCGGGCAGGTTTGCGCGGCGGCAAAGCGCTTTATTATCGAAGAGGGTATTGCCGATGACTTTACCCGGCGTTTTGTTGCGGCGGTTACGGCGCTGAAGATGGGAGCACCGGATCGGGAAGAGAATGATACTGGCCCGATGGCGCGTTTCGATCTGCGTGACGAACTGCATCAGCAGGTGCAGGCCACGCTCGCGGAAGGGGCCACGCTGCTGCTGGGCGGCGAGAAAATCAGCGGGGAGGGCAACTATTACGCGCCAACCGTGCTGAGCCATGTCACCCCGACAATGACCGCCTTCCGTCAGGAGCTGTTTGGTCCGGTTGCGGCGATTACGGTGGCGAAGGATGCGGAACATGCCCTGCAGCTTGCCAACGACAGCGACTTTGGTCTCTCTGCCACGGTGTTTACCGCCAACGAAGCGCTGGCCGGAAAATTCGCCCGCGAGCTGGAGTGCGGCGGGGTGTTTATCAATGGCTTTAGCGCCAGTGACGCGCGCGTGGCCTTTGGCGGCGTGAAGAAAAGTGGTTTTGGTCGCGAGCTTTCCCACTTTGGTTTGCACGAGTTTTGTAACGTGCAGACGGTGTGGAAGAACAGAGTGTAACCGCCATCCTTACAGAGGCCCCGACGACGAGGGCCTCTGTCATTTCTCTGCAATGGTTCTGTCATTTTCGTTTCGTAGACTCGCACGCGTCTAACGTCTTGTTACTGAAGAAAATTATGAACCTAACGCAAATTTATCGTCGTATTGCGCAGCGCATTATCCCCCGCCAGTTTGGCCTGCTGACCGGTATCTTTTGTATTATCGGCCTCTTTTCCGCCCTGCAACTCTCCTCGTCGTTCCTGCTCAATGCCTCCCTTAAGGAAGCGCAACGCAACGAGCAGCAAAACCTGCTGGCGTACCAGCAGCAGAGCAAGCTGGATCTGGCTCGCGTTTCCCTGCTGGCCGCAAGCGATCTGCTTAACCGCTCCGGCGTCTGGTTTATGCAGGATAAAGAGACCGGCTCCGAGGGCAGCTGGCACAGCCTGATGGACGACGCGCAAAAGGCGCTGGCCGTTTCGCAGCAGGCGTGGAATGCCTGGCTGGCGCTTAATCCGCCAAAAGATGACGCCCTGGTGAACAGCTATCAGCTTTTTTACGGCGCGATAAAAGAGCAGGCGGAAGGGCTGGTGAAAACCAACACCATCGATGCGTTTTTTGCCGTGCCGGCGCAGGCGTTTCAGACCGACTTTAATGACAACTATGCCCGCTATCAGCAAGCAAGCGAGAAGCAGGCGCTCAAAGGGCGTCAGTCGTTGATTGCGCAGCTCTCCGGTCTGCAAACGCTGTTCCTGCTTGCGCCTGTTCTGTTGCTCGCTATTGCGGTTGCCGTCTGGTTCGGGATGTCCCGGTGGGTGATTACCCCGTTGCGGCGCTTGATTGCGCATATCAACCGGCTGGCCGCGGGCGATCTCTCCGGTACCCCTCCTGGCGTGACGCGTTTTAACCGTGAAATTGCCCAGCTCAGCGACAGTATTGCCACCATGCAGAACGGGCTACAGCAGCTGGTGACCCAGGTCAGCGATGCGACCACCTCCATGGTGGAAAATATTGGCGCACTGGCGCAGGGCAATCAAAAGCTGTATCACCAGTCGGCACGTCAGGCCAAAGAGCTGGAAGACGTGACGGCGCATATCGCGACTCTGGAAACCCACGTAGAAGGCAACACGGGCTATGCGAAGCTTGCCAGCTCGCGGGCGGATGAGGCGCGCCAGGCCGCGGCGGGCGGGGATCAGATGATGTCGACCGTCAATGCGTCGATGCAGGCGATCGTCGACCGATCCTCAGAGATGCGGGGGATCGTGGCCATGATCGACAGCGTCGCTTTTCAGACCAACATTCTGGCACTGAATGCGGCAATTGAAGCGGCTCACGCGGGAAACCAGGGGCGCGGGTTTGCCGTTGTCGCTCGTGAAGTGGGGCTGCTGGCGAGGAAGAGCAGCCATTCTACGCAGACCATTCAGGAGCTTATCAACCGTTCCCTTCAGGGGATCGAAGACGGGTCACGGGCCGTTAACCGTCTGGAAGATAACCTGCAGCAGGTGACGGGGCTGGTGGGAACATTAAGCAGTTTGCTGAATGAGATCTCCGCGGCCACGCTGAGTCAGGGGGAGAGTATTCATCAGATGACGCGCCAGCTTCAGGCGCTGAATCAGGTGTCGCGACAAACCGACAGCCTTGTCTCTGACGCGTCTGATGCCTCTGAGCGCCTGCACAAACAGTCGGATCTTTTATTGCAGGCGGTTTCGCGTTTTCGTCTCAGTGCCTGACGCAACACATAAGCGTCTGTTATACTCGCAGCCCGTTTTAGCCTGAGGGCAAGGAGCAAAGAGAGTGGCTGCGGTCATCCATAATGAGATGCTGGACGAGATTCTGGCGCAGGTTCGTCCGTTACTTGGAAAAGGAAAGGTTGCCGACTATATTCCGGCCCTTGCCTCGGTCAGCGGGAATAAGCTGGGAATTGCAATTTGTACGATAGACGGTCAGCGTTACCAGGCCGGTGACGCCACGGAACGTTTTTCCATCCAGTCTATTTCGAAAGTGCTAAGTCTGGTTGCGGCCATGCGACAGTACGAGGAAGAGGAGATCTGGCAACGGGTGGGTAAAGATCCCTCCGGGCAGCCGTTTAACTCTCTGCTACAGCTTGAGATTGAACAGGGTAAACCGCGTAACCCCTTTATCAACGCGGGGGCGCTGGTGGTCTGCGATATGCTGCAAAGCCGTCTTAGCGCGCCACGCCAGCGCATGCTTGAAATTGTTCGCCAGCTCTCAGGCGTTGACGATATTGCTTATGATTCAGTGGTCGCCCGTTCGGAGTTCGAGCACTCTGCGCGTAACGCCGCCATTGCCTGGTTGATGAAATCGTTCGGCAATTTCCATAATGATGTGGCGACCGTACTGCAAAACTATTTCCACTACTGCGCGCTGAAAATGAGCTGCGTGGAGCTGGCGCAGACCTTCCTGTTCCTTGCTCACCAGGGGCACGCACCGCATCTCGATCAGAAGGTGGTTTCACCTATGCAGGCGCGTCAGGTCAATGCCCTGATGGCGACAAGCGGGATGTATCAGAACGCGGGCGAATTTGCCTGGCGCGTCGGTCTTCCGGCCAAGTCGGGCGTCGGGGGTGGGGTGGTTGCCATTGTACCGCATGAGATGGCTATTGCTGTCTGGAGCCCGGAGCTGGATGAGACGGGTAATTCACTGGCCGGTGTGGCGGTTCTGGAGAAACTGACCCAACGCCTGGGACGTTCCGTTTACTGATGTCTGACCTGGATCCTCTTTTTTCTCGCCTGGCGCGATCGACCTTTCGGTCGCGCTTTCGCTTAGGCACAAAAGAACGACAGTACTGCTGGGACAAAGGTGCCGATACCATTGACCAGCATGCTGCCGACTTTATTGCGAAGCGTCTTGCCCCCGCGCACCCCGTCAACGACGGTAAACAGACCCCCATGCGCGGCCATCCGGTGTTTATTGCCCAGCACGCGACCGCCACCTGCTGTCGCGGCTGTCTGGCGAAATGGCACAACATTCCGCAAGGTGTTCAGCTCACCGCGCAGCAACAGCACTATATCGTCGGCGTGATCCACCACTGGCTGGTGTTGCAGATGAACGCCTGATGTTGATGGGTGCTGATCCTGTTGTAATTGTGTTATAGATGCACGCTATGAGATCCCCCGCGTGGTGACGGGTCAGTTAGTTGCCATAAGTTATTATATGGAATGATATTTAATGCGTTCAGACCCCGCTGCCTTCACGCTTTTTCGCCCTGAATCCCCACTGCGTAATGCGGCGGGTATCTTTATTCTCACCACCTTGTTCTACTTTATCGGCGCGGAATTACGTCTGGTCGAAGCCTTGTCGCTGTTCTGGCCGCTGAATGGCGTGATGGCGGGCGTCTTTGCCCGTTTTACCTATCTCAATCGCCTTCATAACTACGCGGTGTCGTATGTCGCCATGCTGATGTACGATGCGGTCACCACCAACTGGGGAATGGCCTCGGTGGTCATCAACCTGTCGAATATGGTCTTTATCGTTGTTGTCGCATTGCTGGTGGTGCGTGATAAGCGGTTGATGAAGAAAACCCCCGATCCCATTAATGCGCTGCGGCTGTTCAATTATTGTCTGTTCGCCGCCTTATTATGTGCGCTGCTCGGCGCGACCGGGTCGGTGGGGATCGACAGCCATACCTTCTGGCCGCTGTTTGCCGACTGGTTCAGCGAGCAGTTCTCAACCGGCGTGCTCATTTTACCCTGCATGCTCACGGTCAGTATGCCGACGCGGGCATTCAGGCTGCGTCTGGAGCAACTTTTACCGGTCATTGCGCTGATTGTTTCGGTGATGGCATCGGTGGTGATTGGCGGGGCGGGAAGCCTTGCCTTTCCGCTGCCGGCGCTGATCTGGTGTGCGGTCCGCTACTCCTTGCCCGCGACCTGTCTGCTGACGTTTCTGACCGGCGGTCTGGAGATCGTTCTGGTCGCTAACTCCATTATCAATATCGCCGTGGGCACGCCGCTCTCTACCCCGATGATGTTCTCCGCCCGGCTGGGGATTGCCACCATGGCGATCTGTCCGGTTATGGTCTCCGTCAGTATGGCGGCCATTAATTCGCTCATCCGTCAGGTGTCGTTGCGCGCGGATTATGATTTTCTGACCCACGTTTATTCACGCTCCGGGCTCTATGAGGCGTTAAAGCGGGAAGAGGCGCAGCGGCAGACACGTTTTCTGACCGTGATGCTGCTGGATATCGATTACTTCAAAAGCATCAATGATAACTATGGGCATGAGTGTGGCGACCGCGTGCTGGCCACGTTTGCCCGCGAGGTTCAGCAGGTTGTCGGAGACGACGGTATGGTGGCGCGTATGGGCGGAGAAGAGTTCGCGGTTGTGGTGAACACCGGTGACGCGCAGCACGGCTTTGCGCTGGCGGAACGTATCAGACTCACCATTGCCGCTCATCCGTTTACCTGGCGCCAGCAAGCGCTCTATCTTACCGTGAGTATTGGTCTCGGGAGCGGGAAGGCGGCGTCGTGGCAGTTGACCGAAGTATTCAACAGGCTGATGGCCGAAGCAGACGATCATCTCTATCGTTCCAAAAAAGCGGGGAGAAATCGCACCAGTGCGCGTGTGTCAGACGATCCCATTACCCCGACCCCGGAGAGTGAAACCTGAGCGCAGCCTGCATTCTGCCGGGGATTAATCATAACGAATAGCAGATAAATTGCTTGCTAGGTATTTTTAACGTCAATAAGATACCGCAAGAAAGCTATCGGAAAATTCGCAGAATGAATGCAGCTGACAAACTCAGTAGACCCCCTCGTGTACCAGGAAGCCGGTTTGTCAAACGTATGTATCTGATGCGTATTCTCGGCACGTTTCTCTGTTTTGTTCCCATCCTCTCCGTGCTGATTGAACAGAATCGTTCAATCTGGCTGATGTGTTTGCTGGCGTTGAACGCGTTTATCTGGCTTACGCTTGCCTGGTATCGGGCGCGAAATTCGGCCATGCCGCTGGTAACTGAGCATCAGAATCTGGTGCTGGACGCCGGGGCGGGGGGATTCTGGATCGCCATGATGGCGGTCAATCCGCTGCCGTCGGTGGTCATTGCCACCATCATGCTGACCGATCGGCTCTCAGCAGGGGGCGTTACGCTGATGAGAAAGGCGGCCATCACCATGGTGGGCGTTTTTCTGGTGACCTGGCTGACGCAGGGAATGGCGGTGGATATGTACGTTTCGCAGCGCACCATGTTTGCCACGCTGCCGCTGATTGCAATTTATCTGCTGGCACTGAGCATATTAACGGACAGCATTGCGCTGCGCCTGCGGATCAAGAGCCGGGAGCTTGAGCGGATCGCGATGATGGATCCGCTACTGGATATCGCGAACCGACGGCTGCTCGAAAAGCGGATTGACCACGAACTGAATAAACTGCGCCAGACGTGCCGGGAATCGGCCCTGATGTTCATCGATATCGACAATTTTAAAGACGTTAACGATCGTTTTGGTCATAAGGTTGGGGATGCATTGCTGGCGGCCGTCTCGCAAATACTGCATTTGTCGACACGCCCGAACGATACCCCCGCACGCCTTGGCGGCGATGAATTTGTGGTTTTGCTGCCGGATACCACCCTTGAAGAGGCGCAAGTTGTCGCCAGACGCATTATGGATGCGGCTGCAATGAAAAAGGAGGTGGCTCAGGAGACGGTGCATTGCACGCTCAGCATCGGTATCGCCTGTGCCACGCAAGAAATGATAAGCGTAACCGACTGGCTACAGGCCGCGGACAACGCCCTGTACCGCGCCAAGCGGGACGGTAAGAACAGAATATTCGCGCACTGACAATGTCTCTGTTTAGGCTACGCTTTGAGTAACGCTTTGCGTCAGGAGACGTTATGAAAACACCTGCAACCCCAGCAAATGAAATGGAACGTCTGAACTCGCTGCGCGAGTCAGGCCTGCTTGAGATCGACAGTTCCCCGGCGTTTGACCGACTGACACGTCTGGCAAAACGCTTCTTCCAGGTTCCCCTGGCGATGGTCAATCTTATTGATGAACACTCGCTGATTGTGAAGTCGGCCGATGGTCAGGCGCCTGACACCGTTCCGCGTAATATCTCGTTTTGCGGCCATACGATCCTCAGCGAAGCGCCGCTGGTGGTTGCCGATATGCGTCAGGACGATCGATTTGCCGATAATCCGCTGGTGGCCGGTGAGCCCGGCGTAAGGTTCTATGCCGGTTTTCCACTGCGTTTACGTGACGGGGCGAGCGTGGGATCGCTGTGCCTGATTGATTATTCTCCTCGTGAATTTTCCGCAGCCGATCTTGCCGTGCTGGGCGATCTGAGCGCACTGGCGGAAGACGAGTTTGCTGCCGTCAGCGCGGCGACAACCGATGAATTAACCGGTCTGTTTAACCGTCGGGGCTTTAACCAGCTGCTCCGGTTCACGCTCTCCGTAGCCAGACGCCGGGCGGAGCCGTTAACTCTGGGCTGGCTGGATCTGGATCGCTTCAAAGAGATTAACGATCGCTACGGACATGAAGAGGGCGACAACGCGCTGAAAGTGATGGCGGAACTGATGCGCACCTCTTTCCGTGAAGCGGATTTGCTGGTTCGCTTTGGCGGCGATGAGTTTGCCGTGCTGTTTGCCGATACCGACGAGCAGGGGGCCTGGATTGCCATGCAGTATCTGGCCGAGCAGGTTGAACAGTACAATGCGCGCAGGCTGCATCCCTGGTCACTCCATTTTTCCTGGGGGCTGAGCGAGTTCGATCATAACGGCAACGATCTGCAGCAGTGGATGAAAGACGCGGATGAAAAAATGTATGCCATGAAGCAGCAGCGCAGGCGCGCAACATGACATAACAAAAGCCTATGTCTGATGTGATTGCGTTACGTAAATGTTAAATGCACAGTGAGCGTATTCAACGTAAGGAAAACCCATGAATACCTCACTGCAGATCAAAACCCTCACCCGGGACGATATTCTCACCCACCTCGATGCGCTGGCCGATATCCTTGAAAACTGTGTCAGGGGCGGCGCTTCCATCAGTTTTATGTTGCCATTCAGTACCGATAAAGCTCGTGCTTTCTGGCAGGATATTGCCGGTAGCGTAGGGCGTAACGAACGCGTTGTGCTGGCCTGCATCGATTCTCAGGATGGCATGATTGGCACCGTGCAGCTCATTACCGATCAGCCGGAAAACCAGCCGCATCGTGCCGATGTGGCAAAGCTGCTAGTGCATGAAAAAGCGCGTCGTAAAGGTGCCGCGATGGCGCTAATGGAGGAACTGGAAGTGCAGGCCAGAGCAAGAGACATCTCGGTGCTGGTGCTGGATACCTCAACCGGCAGCGGAGCGGAGACCTTCTACCAGCGTGCTGGCTGGCAAAAAGTGGGGGAGATCCCGCGTTATGCGCTAATGCCGGATGGCGCGATGACTGCCACATCGGTCTTCTATAAGTTCTTGTGATTATTTCCCTCAATGACGTGATGAATTGATCAAAAGCGGGGTTCTGGTCGAAAACCTTTGGTAAGTTATCATACCAATTTAATCAGGTTGTACGACTAATCATAAAAGGACCCCATTGTGAACACACTTAACCGTCGTGATTTCCCCGGTGCTCTCTACCCCGAACGAATCATTCAGTTTGGCGAGGGCAATTTCCTGCGTGCGTTTGTCGACTGGCAAATCGACCTGTTAAACGAACATACCGATCTCGATGCCGGCGTCGTGGTCGTACGCCCAATTCAAAGCGACTTCCCGCCGTCATTAAGCACTCAGGATGGCCTGTATACCACGATCATTCGTGGTCTGAATGAGCAGGGCGAGGCGGTCAGCGAAGCGCGTCTTATCCGCTCGGTGAATCGAGAGATCAGCGTCTACAGCCAGTACGATGAATTTCTGAAACTGGCGCACAATCCGGAGATGCGTTTTGTCTTCTCCAACACCACCGAGGCGGGGATTAGCTGGCACGCGGGCGATCGTTTCGAAGATGCGCCAGCGGTGAGCTATCCAGCGAAGCTGACGCGGCTGCTGTTTGAGCGCTTCAGCCATTTTAACGGCGCCGCGGACAAAGGCTGGATCATCATTCCGTGCGAGCTAATAGACTATAACGGCGAAGCGCTGCGCGAACTGGTGCTGCGCTATGCACAGGCATGGGCACTGCCAGCGGAATTTATTCAGTGGTTGAATGCGCATAACAGCTTCTGCTCCACGTTAGTTGACCGCATTGTAACGGGGTATCCGCGCGACGAAGCGGCGACGCTGGAAGCCGGGCTTGGCTATCACGATGCGTTCCTGGATACCGCTGAACATTTCTACCTGTTTGTTATTCAGGGGCCTGAATCCCTGGCCAGCGAATTGCGTCTGGACAAATTCCCGCTAAACGTGCGGATTGTGGATGACATTAAGCCGTACAAGGAGCGCAAAGTGGCGATTCTCAACGGCGCGCACACAGCGCTGGTGCCGGTGGCGTTCCAGGCGGGGCTGGATACGGTGGGCGAGGCGATGAATGATGCCGACATATGCGCATTCATCGAAAAAGCGATCTATGAGGAAATCATTCCGGTCCTGGATTTGCCGCGTGATGAACTGGCGTCTTTCGCCAGCGCCGTTACGGGTCGTTTCCGCAATCCGTATATCAAGCATCAGCTGCTGTCGATTGCCCTTAACGGCATGACCAAGTATCGCACGCGCATTCTGCCGCAGCTGTTGGCGGGGGTGAAGGCATCTGGCACGTTGCCCGCTCGCCTGACGTTCGCGCTGGCCGCACTGATCGCGTTCTACCGTGCAGAGCGTAACGGGGAGAACTATCCGGTGCAGGATGACGCGCACTGGCTTGCTCGTTACCAACAGCTGTGGGCGCAGCATCACGATAAACAGATCACCACCCGCGAGCTGGTCGCCTCCGTTTTAAGCGTTACTGAGCACTGGGAGCAGGATTTAACTCAGGTAGAGGGTCTTGTCGGTCAGGTTTCGCGCGATCTCGACGCGATTCTGCAACAGGGGATGCGGGCCGCAGTAAAACCGCTTTGTTAAACCATATCCGGCTTCGGCCGGGTATTTTATACTTTATTAGTTACAACATACTATGGACTCGTTTATGTAAAGCAGACTCTAGCACCGTGCGGTTTATTGCTTATCAGGTGATAAAATGCAATCTCTTATTAACAAGCTTGCAACCGTGACAGGGATCACGTTTAATAACGCGGCTCTTTCCTTTCCTGAAGCTGACTATGATTGTTCGTCCCAAACAGCACTGGCTACAACTGATTTTCGTCTGGCACGGTTCGGTACTTCCTAAAATCTATACCCGGTTGTTACTTAACTTCCTGCTATCCATCGCCGTTATTCTGATGCTGCCGTGGTATACCTCGCTGGGCATTAAATTTACCGTTGCACCGTTCAGCATCCTGGGTGTGGCCATCGCTATCTTTCTGGGGTTCAGAAACAACGCCTGCTATTCGCGCTACGTTGAGGCGCGCCAGTTGTGGGGGCAACTGATGATAGCGGCACGCTCGTTATTTCGCGAGGTTAAAAACACCTTGCCGGATGATAAACATCTGGGTGAGTTCGTCCGCCTGCAGATCGCCTTTGCCCATTGTCTGCGCATGACCCTGCGTCGTGAAAAGGGGGAAGGGCAACTGGCGCGCTATCTGGCGGCGGAGGATTTACGCAACGTCATGGCCGCCAATTCCCCGGCGAACCGTATTCTGCTGATCATGGGTGAATGGCTGGCCGTCAGACGCCGTAACGGAGACCTCTCCGATATTCTGTTCCACAGCCTGAACAACCGTCTCAACGATATGTCGATTGTCCTGTCAGGCTGCGAGCGCATCGCCACCACGCCCGTGCCGTTTGCTTATACGCTTATCCTGCACCGTACGGTCTATCTGTTCTGCATCATGCTGCCGTTCGCGCTGGTCGTTGACCTGCACTACATGACGCCGTTTGTCTCTGCGCTGATTTCGTATACCTTCATTTCGCTGGATACGCTGGCAGAAGAGCTGGAAGATCCGTTTGGTACCGAAGACAACGACCTGCCGCTGGACGCAATCTGCAACATGATGGAACGCGATCTGCTGCAGATGAACGATGAAGAGAACATTCCGGAAAGGCTGATGCCGGATAAGTATTATCAGCTGACCTGACGGGCGTTCCACTCGTCCCGGGTGATTTCCCACAGCTCAGAATCGAGCATACCGCTGACGTACGCTTTCTTTTCCGTTCTGATAAGCCGCATGCCGCTACTGTTTGAAATACGACGGGAGCGGCTATTGGCGGCCGCCTTCGGCGCGCGCAATACGGGTTTGTTCAGCGTGTTAAACCAGTAATCCGTTGCCGCAATGCTGGCTTCGCGCATATATCCCTTTCCCTGAAACTCCGGCGCCAGCCAAAACCCGCGGTTGTTATCTTCCACATCGTACAGGCAGATAACCCCCATCAGTTCGTCCGGCGCTTCACGACGGCGGATGCTCCAGAACCAGGCAATCCCTTTCGCCATATCCGGCAGCGCCACGTTGTTGACATAGTTCTCCGCGCCGTTATCCGGGTAGGGCCAGGGCACGGAAGAGACCAGATAGCGGACGATCTCCCAGCGCGGATAGCGCTTTTGTATTTGAACGGCATCTTCGGCAACCAGCGGTTTTAGCAGCAAGCGTTCTGTCGTGAGCGTCGGTATCGTCATCCGCAGATCTCCATATTTAAGCGTTATGATTTTGTTTGCGTTCTGGTATTTTGTAAAGAGCGGTCTAAAGGGCGCTTGAGGTTGCTGATTTCTTGCCGGGTGGCGCTGCGCTTACCCGGCCTACACTTCCCAATTCATTGTAGGCCCGTGCAAGCGTAGCGCCGCCGGGCGAAACATACACCATGCACTTTGTCAGCAGTTTATAGCGCCGTAAAGTGAGAAAAACATGACAGTTATCGTAAGACCTTTACACGCAGACGATTACTCCCAATGGCGACCGCTGTGGGACGGGTATACCCATTTTTATGACTGCTTTCTTGATGAATCGGTTACCGCATCGACATGGGAAAGGGCGCTCTCAGCGCATTCACCGATTTTCTGCCGCGTGGTAGAGAAAGACGAAAAGATCATTGGTTTCGCGATGTGCATTCTCCACGAAGGCACATGGTCAACGGCCCCGGTTTGCTACCTGGAAGATCTGTTTGTCGATGCCACCGAACGCGGTGTGGGGGCCGGGAAGGCGCTCATTGATGCCCTGATAGCCGAAGGCAAGCGCGAAGGGTGGTCGAAACTGTATTGGGTGACCCGGGAGAACAACCCGGCGCGTAAACTCTATGACAAATACGGTAAAGCTGACGATTACGTACGCTACCGCCTCTCGCTGTAAGCCTGAATCACCTGTGTTTGTATCACACTGTATCTGCGTACCGGATACATACACAGGATTGCAATAAACCCCCTTTCGCACATATCCGCTATACAAACGCGTGTTGTTATATCCCCGTCAACTGTTCTTAACCGGAGATACCAACATGTTCAGCAAACTCGCGTATTCAACCCTGGCGTTAACCGTTTCTCTTGGCACCGTTATGTCCTGTCAGGCCGAAGTCACCGGCAAAGATGTTGCCGCAGCCTTCGATCACCCTCAGCAAATTAACGCTGGCGATCTGAATATCGGCTATGTCGATATCGGACCAAAAGAGGGACAGCCGGTGATTCTGTTACACGGCTGGCCCTACGATATTCACAGCTATGCCGAAGTCGCACCCGCGCTGGCGGCAAAAGGCTACCGGGTCATTGTGCCTTCGCTGCGCGGCTACGGCACCACGCGCTTCCTGTCAGCAAGCACGCCGCGTAACGGCCAGCCTTCGGCCATGGCGAAAGATATCGTTAACCTGATGGATGCCCTCAACATTAAGCAGGCTGTTTTTGCGGGATACGACTGGGGCGCCCGTACGGCGGACATTGTCGCGGCGCTTTGGCCTGAACGCGTCAAATCCCTTGTTTCGGTAAGTGGCTATCTCATCAGCAGCCAGCAGATTGGTAAACAGCCGCTGCCGCCAAAAGCAGAGCAGCAGTGGTGGTATCAGTTCTATTTCGCAACAGAACGCGGTGCCGCAGGCTATGCCAAAAATACCCATGACTTCGCCCGTCTGATCTGGTCTCAGGCCTCACCAGACTGGAAGTTTTCCGATGCGACCTTTAACGCCAGCGCAAAATCCCTGGATAACCCCGATCACGTCGCGGTTACGCTCAGCAACTATCGCTGGCGTTTAGGCCTCGAAAAAGGCGAGCGTAAATACGACAGCTACGAGCAAAAACTGGCGACATTGCCAAATATCACCGTTCCGACAATCACCATCGAAGGCGGCAACAACGGGGCGCCACATCCTGCGCCGCAAGCCTATGCCGGTAAATTCACCGGTAAATATGAACACCGCACCTTTGGGGCCACCGTGGGGCACAACCCGCCGCAGGAAGATCCGCAGGATTTCGTCAAGGCGGTTATCGACGCGGATAAGCTGTGATATGTGCTATTTTCAATACGTTACCCCTCAGTCAGGAGATCCCGGTGGAGCATATTGATCATATCCTTGTCGTCGATGACGACAGGGATATTCGTGAATTGATTGTCGACTATCTCGTCAAGTCGGGCTATCGCGCGTCTGGCGCGGCGAACGGCAAAGAGATGCGGGCCGTGCTAGATAAACAGCATGTCGATCTGGTGGTGCTGGACGTGATGATGCCAGGCGATGACGGATTAACGCTCTGCCGGGGACTGCGCAGCGGTAAACATAAAGATCTGCCGATCCTGATGCTGACCGCGCGCAACGAAGAGACAGACCGGATCCTGGGGCTGGAAATGGGGGCCGATGACTATGTCGTGAAGCCCTTTGTTGCGCGCGAACTGCTGGCGCGTATCAAAGCCATTTTGCGCCGTTTTCGTACCATGCCACCCAATCTGCAGGTGACCGAGGCCGGGCGCCTGGTGATGTTCGGCGACTGGCAACTGGACACCGTTGCTCGTCACCTGATCGACAGCGAGGGGATGATTGTGGCACTCAGCGGGGCGGAATACCGACTTCTGCGCGTGTTCCTAGACCATCCTCAGCGTGTGCTGAGCCGCGATCAGTTGCTTAACCTGACCCAGGGGCGAGATGCTGAACTCTTTGAGCGCTCGATTGATCTTCTTGTCAGTCGGGTTCGTCAGCGACTGAATGAAGATGCCCGCACGCCGGCCTACATCAAGACCGTTCGCAGCGAAGGGTACGTTTTTACCATGCCGGTGATCATCAAAGAGGCCAATGAATGAGGCTCTGGCCACGCTCGTTACTGACGCGACTGCTGATCATCGTGATGCTGGGGCTCCTGCTGGCCAACGCGCTCAGCCTCACGCTGGTCATGCTTGAGCGGATGCGCAGCGCCCGCACGGTGATGCTCGGCAACCTGGAATATGACGTTTCCACCAGTGTGGCCATCCTCGACCGGCTTCCCGCGGGGGAGCGTCCAGCCTGGCTGGAACGACTGGCGCGGGGGAACTATCGTTACATTCTGGGCACCGGTGAACCGGGGCCCGCACCGCATGACAAACGCTCGCAGGATGCCATCCGCACCCTGACAGAGGCGCTGTCGGCAACCTGGCCACTGACGTTTACTGCCGTGCCGGGGCCGGTTTCCCATATTCAGGCCCACCTTACGCTGAGCGATGGTTCGCCGCTGACCATTGACCTTATCCCCCGAATGCCTCCGGTCGCCAGCTGGCTGCCTGTAGTGCTTGTGTTGCAGCTGCTGCTTCTGGCGTTCTGCTCATGGATTGCCGTGCGTCAGGTTATTCGACCCTTTTCTCAGTTTACCCGGGCGGTGGATTCCCTCGACCCGTCAGCGAGCTCGCCAATGACCGAGACAGGGCCGGTCGAGGTGCAACGGGCCGCGCACGCCTTTAATGCGATGCAGGCGCGTATCCAGTCTTACCTGCGCGAGCGCGCGCAGATCCTGGCCTCCGTATCGCACGACCTTCAGACCCCGATAACGCGCATGAAGTTGCGCGTCGAAATGGCGGACCAGCCGGAGCTACGGGACAAGTTGCTCAACGACCTGGACAATATGACGCGCCTGGTGCGGGAAGGAATAGCGTATGCCCGGTCATCAGAATCTCTGGAAGAGACCTCGCTCAAGCTGGAGTTGAATGCCTGGATAAACAGCATCGCCAGCGATTACCAGGACATCGGGAAAAACGTGCAGCTTCAGGCAACCGATGCCCGTCTGCCCGTGGTCACGCGTCCGCAGGCGCTACGCCGGGTGATGACCAATCTGCTGGATAATGCGCTGAAATTTGGCGACTACGCCGTCATTACGATTCATTCAGATGCCCATCATGTCACGATCGCCATTCGCGATGGCGGACCGGGGATACCGGACGCCGAACTGGAGGCGGTATTGCAGCCGTTTTATCGGGTGGAAACCTCACGAAACCGCGACACCGGGGGCACCGGATTAGGGCTGGCGATCGCCGCCCAGTTGACTGCGCAGTTAGGCGGGAAATTGCATCTGGCGAACCACGCCGAGGGTGGGCTGGACGTTTCGATTACGCTGCCGCGCGGGTAATTGTACGGTTTTGTATCGGACAGCCTTCATGATACGCGCACAGACAATTCGCGCTGATTTGCACACATCCTGAACATATCAACACGGTGAAATAACCTCACTGCAGCTTCGCAGGGCATCTGTAATGTGAGGTCACTATGTTTCTGATAATCGCTTTTCTGGGCGGAATGATAAGCCTGCTCAGCCCATGCACACTCCCGGTTATTCCACTGCTGTTTGCCGGGTTCCAGAGGCAACGACGGTATATTCTGGCGTTGCTCGCGGGGATGATTGTAATGTTCACCCTCGTGGCACTGGTTGCTACCGCTGCCAGCAACTGGATCGCCCAGGCGACGATAGCAGGGCGCTGGGTCGCACTGGTTGTACTGGCAATAGCCGCGCTGGCACTCATCTTCCCGACATTCGCCCAGCGTATTGCCGGACCGGCCGTCAGCGCAGGTAATCTCCTCAACACACGCAGCGGACAGACGCGCGGTACTCTCTCCGCATTTCTGGCCGGGCTTGCCGTCGGGTTGCTCTGGTCGCCGTGCGCCGGACCGATTCTGGGTGCCATCTTCAGCCTGAATATTGCCGGTCACTCCGCCATTGCCACGGGGGCACTGCTGGCCGCTTACGGCAGCGGATGCGCGCTGATGCTGGGGCTGCTGGTTATCGGTGGTCGCGCGCTGATGGCACCCCTGCGTGCCAGATCGGCATTGATGGAAAGGTTACGCAAGGGGGCGGGCGTGGCCATGTTAGCGACCGTTGCGTTTAACGCCACCGGGATGACGTCCGTTCTGAAAGGCGCTAACGGGGTCGCAGACCGTCTGGAGAATTCGCTCCTGACGCTGGCGAAACCCGCAACGGCACCGGTGAAGCTTCAGCCAGTGGTGATGACCGAACCCAGCAGCCAGTTACCCTCCTTAAGCGGCGGAACAGGATGGGTAAATGGTGACCCTGTCACGTCTGACTCTCTGCGGGGGAAGGTAGTATTGATTGATTTCTGGACGTGGGACTGCATCAACTGTCAGCATACGCTCCCGCACGTTCGCGACTGGGCCCAAAAGTACCAGGCGCAAGGTCTGGTGGTGATAGGTGTGCATACGCCGGAATACCCGTGGGAAAAACCGCTCGCCTCGGTACAAAAAGCGGTGACGAAATGGCAGCTCCCGTATCGGGTGGTCACGGATAATAACTATAAGATCTGGAACGCCTTCGGGAATCAGTACTGGCCCGCACACTACTATTTCGATGCCAAAGGGCAACTGCGCTACACCTCCTTTGGCGAGGGCAATTACGAACAGCAGGAAAAAGTCATTCAGCAGTTGCTGAAAGAGGCTCGCTCCTGAGCCGACTTACGGCTGACGTTGAGCAACTATAAACAAGCGTGGAAATGCCAGCAGTATCTGCCCGTTTTCCTGAAGCGGATACTGCTCTTCCAGCAGTTCATGGTAGCGTTTCAGGAACTGCTTCTGCTCGCTTTCATTCAACTCCTGTAACCACGGACGCAGCCCCGTGGCGCTGACCCAGTCAATAATCGCCTGATGCGACCCCATTTTATGGAAATAGGTTGTGCGCCAGATATCCACGTCGCAGCCTGCCTCCGTCAGAATATCGTAATACGCATGGACACCGGGCAGAGGTTCACGGCCTCGATTCGGATAACCTTGTTCAACAGCCACTTCGCGCATCGAGACGTGTGTCGGTTCAAGCCAGTTATCAGGCATCTGGATCGCCAGCACGCCGTTTAGCTTCAGCAGCGAAACCAGATGCGGCAGGAGCTCGTAATGGTCAGGGATCCACTGTAGCGAGGCATTCGCATAAAGCAGGCTCAGCGGCTGGCCTGGCTTGTACTGGCGAATATCGGCCTCAACAAAGTGGCAATCGGGCAACGCCTGGCGCGCCTCTTCGAGCATCGCCGGTGAGTTATCGACACCGGTGATGTGGGCGGAAGGCCAGCGATGCTTCAACAGCGCGGTGCTGTTTCCCGGTCCGCAGCCTAAATCAACGATGGTGGACACCTCATCCAGTGGAATTCTGGCGAGCAGTTCAGCAGCAGGGCGCGTGCGTTCGGCACCGTATTGCAGATAAAGCGAAGGGTTCCAGTCGGCCATTTTTGCCTCTCCGTGTTGAATTCATCAGCAAGAATAGCACAGGCAGAGACCCGCACTGGGGCAGGTCTCGACCGACGCAGTGACTACAGAACGCCTTTCAGCGCGATATGGTAAAGCAGCATAATCGTTTTGCCGTCGACAATCCTGCCGGTATCAATACCGCGCAAGGCCTCATCCAGCGGCATTTCCAGCACGTCGATATCTTCTCCCTCTGACTTGATGCCGCCGCCTGCGCTGGCCCGATCCTGCGGCTGATACTCTGCGATATAAAAATAGAGTTTTTCCGTGACGGAGCCTGGGCTCATGTAGGCTTCAAAGACTTTCTCAACACGGGAGACACGATATCCGGTCTCTTCTTCCGCTTCCGCCTTGATGCGGCTTTCGGGATCCATGTTATCCAGCAGCCCGGCAGCGGCCTCGATAAGGTCGTCCTCATGGCCATTGATAAAGACCGGAAAACGGAACTGGCGCGTCAGGATCACCGTTCTTTTATCACGGTTATAGAGCAGTATCGTGGCCCCGTTTCCCCGGTCATACACTTCGCGGCTTTGCCGCTGCCATTCACCGTCGCGTCGCTGCAGCTCAAAGGTGTACTTTTTCAGAATGTACCAGTTATCCGACAGGGTTTCATTTTCAATGATGCGCACATCTGCACGTTTCGATTGCACGTTTGCTGCTCCTTACGTAGAGTGATCGTCATAAACAGCATTATCATGCACATTCAAGATAAAACGTGCAATATCAGGAATCCACAATGCTCACCAGTCAGCGAAAACAATTAATCCTCGAGAAGCTTGCCGCTGAAGGCCAGGTCCAGTCTAAAGCGCTCAGCGCACATTTCGCGGTGTCAGAAGACACCATTCGTCGTGATCTCCGCGAACTGGCGGCGGAAGGGCGTTTGCAGCGTGTCCATGGCGGTGCGCTGCCGGCCTCGTCGGCCACTGTGCCGTTTGCCGAGCGTAAATCGGTGAAGATGGACGCGAAAAAAAATGTGGCCCGCAAAGGCGCAAAGCTCATTTCCCCTGGGCAGGTGGTGATTGTCGACGGCGGCACCACCACATCGGAACTGATCGCGTTTTTACCGGCGGATTTACGCATTACCGTGGTCACACACAGCCCGAGCATCGCCCTTGGGCTCGTCGAGCATCCTTCGATTGAAGTGATCCTGATCGGAGGACGTCTGTACAAACACTCCATCGTGACGGTAGGCGCAGCGGCCATTGAAGGCATCGACAATATCCATGCGGATCTGTTCTTCATGGGGGTTACCGGCATCCATCCAGAAGCGGGGCTTACTACCGGCGATTTCGAAGAGGCGTGCATCAAACGTGCATTTTCCTGCAGGGCCGCCGAGACAGTGGTCCTGGCATCGCCAGAAAAAATTAACACCGCGTCATCGTTTGTGATTGGCGAACTATCGCTGGCCAATACGATTGTCGTGGAAGATGATACCGATCGCGCCTGGATTAGCGCGGTAAGGGAGAAGGGCGTCTCCGTGGTGACGACCTCAGATCCAGAATAACCCTTGAACCTGCCTGTGATCAGCAGGCAGGTTCAGGCGCGTCCTCAGGCCTGAGGGATGCTTTCTAATGAGGTGTAAACGTTCAGCCCGAGCTTACGGGCAACCTCGATATCCATATCAGCTCCCTTAGACGCACCGGCAATACGATAAATCGCGTCGCATTTCCCAATAAGCCGGTGTGCAACGGGATAGAGCATCGCTTCACTGATTTCATCCCCAATTGACGTTGAACCAGCGGCCTTTGCCAGCGGTAGCGCAAGCCATTCACCAATCACCGGAACGTGGCCACGCTGATATACGGCTAATGCTGCGTTTTCCAGACGGGCAAGGTTTTCATTCATTTTGGCCTGGTCGCCATCAGTCCCGCTGCGCCAGGGGCCCGCGATTAAAATCAACTGTTGTGTCATACATACCTCGTTGCGTGATGGTGCATGAATTTGCACGTTAATAATTGAAGTATCGGTTTTCAGCTCTGAAAAGTATCTTAATAGGCACTATCGTGCAAATACAAGCAGTATCATGCATAATGGTGATGTTGCATAAGCGTGACGCTGGTCTATGCTCAACATGCAGAGACTCGCCATTCTCTGGGGCAATTGAAAAATAACAATAAGTTGCGTTTCAGGGGGTGGAAATGAATAAGGTCCTGCTCGCATTATTATCCTGCGTGCTCTCGGTCATCTCATTTACTGGCGTCGCAGCCGAGCCACGCCAGGAGCCTACTGAGCAGGAGCGGGCCCGAACCGTTTATATTTTTCATCAACCGATTGTGATGTTGCAGGCCAAATTTGGTCTCACGACGCCTGAAGAACGCGTGTTACGTATTCGCCATACCCTGCGCAATTTCACGCAGCAGGACGTACGTGAGCCGCTGAAAATTGTTCCCGTCACCCGTTACAACCAGCAGGGAAGGCTGATTGTCATGAACAATAAGCCTGTTTTATTGCTTACGCAGGCGGACCTGGATGAGGGGGACGATTTGACTCTCGACCAGGCCGCTCAGCGCGTGCTGGCGCGGATGGAGGCGCAACGTACGGCGCTTCGCGATCAATATGACACCGCCTGGCTGGCGCTCTCCGCCGGGAAAACGGTCGTCGGGCTGCTGGTTCTGTCTCTTTTCTGGTACGGGGCGTGGCGGTCGTGGCGCTGGGTTCGCAATGTCTGCCGTCGCCGCATTCTTGAAAACCGCAGCGTCATCCCGCAGAGCTGGCGTAAGTTTGTCGGCGCAATTGAGGCTCGTTTGTATGCTTTGCTGATGATTTTACTGGGTATTCTCGGATTGTATCTCTGGCTGAGTTGGGCGTTCAGCTTGTTCCCCTGGACACGCGTCTGGGGTGCATCGTTAGGCGACTGGACCATGCACGTGCTGCGGGATATTGCGCTGTCGATTGTCTCGGCCATGCCGGGAATTATGATTGTCCTGATCATCTTTGTGATTACCGCCTTTATTCTGAAGCTCCTGAAGGTGTTGTTAAATCAGGTGGAAGCAGGGCGCCTGCAGCTGCCGGGCATTCATCCTGAAACCGTGGGAGCTACGCGTAAACTGATTTCTGTCGTGGTGTGGTTATTTGCCCTCTCTGCGGCCTATCCGTTTTTACCGGGAGCGAATTCGCTGGCGTTTAAAGGCATTAGCGTCTTCTTTGGCCTGATGCTTACCCTGGGTTCGGCAGGCGTGATGAACCATGCGATGAGCGGACTGGTACTGATCTACTCACGAGCGTTGAGGAAAGGAGACGTTATACGGGTGGCGGATAACGAAGGGCTGGTCACGGAGATAGGCATGCTGGCGACCAAGATCATCACCCGCGAGAACTATGTTGTGACCGTACCCAATGCGGTGGTGGTGAGCGGAAAAATCACCAATCTGAGCGTACAGAATCCTGACGGTGGCGTGAACCTGACGATTGGCGTGACGATTGGCTATGACACGCCGTGGCGACAGGTTCATGCCATGCTGGAGATGGCGGCGAGACGGTCGAAATGTGTTGACCCTTCGCAGCAGCCCCTGGTGCGTCAGCTGGGGCTGATGGACTGGTACATTGCCTATGAGCTGCAGGTAAAATTGCAGCCCGGACAGTCACTTGCCGAAGCCCGCAATGAGCTCCACAGTAACATTCAGGACGTCTTCAACGAGTTCAACGTGCAGATTATGTCACCAAACTTCGTGATGCAGCCGGAAGGTGCGGTCGTCGTCGCGGAAGAAAACTGGTTCGCAGCACCGGCAGAGAAACCCGCACAAAATCCATCATGAATCAGTCCGGTGCATGACAGACCGCCTCGATATTATGGCCGTCAGGCGCAATGACAAAGGCGGCATAGTAGTTTTTGCTGTAGGGCCGCAAGCCTGGGGCACCGTTATCACGGGCGCCCGCTTGCAAGGCAGCCTGGTAAAAATCATCTACCTGCTGGCGTGTTTCTGCCACAAACGCCAGGTGCAGAGGGGCCGGTTTGTCGCGCGTCTGGAACAGGCAAAGTGACACGTTGCCGGAACTCATTTCAACCCCATATTCGGGTGTGCCTTCATCAACGATCTTAATACCAAGCGGCTGAAGCGCCTTGATGAAAAAGGTTTTGCTTCTTTCGTAATCACTGACGCCGAATTTCACATGATCGAACATCTTCTTTCCTCAATAAGATGCAGAAATAAAGAGTATAGATCTAGATGGCGGACCGTTTCCGACCAACAAATGTCCAACGCAGGTAGTCATAAAGCCAGTTGAAGAGCATCGTGTATGGCAGAAAAAACAGTACCAGACCGATCTCGACAAAAAATGCCTCAGTGACTGTTAAATTCAGCATTACCATCGCGACAGGGATTAATGTGATGATAAGTCCTGTTTCAAAGCAGACAGCATGGATTGCACGCACGAGAAATGTTCGTTGAAACGCATATTTTTTCTGCAAGGCGTCAAAGAATTTATTAAACACAAAATTCCATGCCGTGGCGGCAAGTGCAGATATCACGGACAACGAACCCGACTGAAGCACCGACACGTTCATCAACCACGCAAGTGACAGCGCAATGATGACATTGGCCGTCACTTCGAAAAGAACCGCATGCAAAACGCGTTCTTTAAAACTTTTATCCAGTTCAATTTCCATTTATTTAGTGCGGTTTTTAAAAAAACTGAAGTATATCAGACGTGCTTCAACTTTCTTTAAACGTGAAGGTTAGAATGGCTGTCTGGCCCCGGTTATTCGGGGCCTTGCTCTATGTTCTGAGGAAAAGATGTAAAATCAATCCGATTACCGCACATGCGGCAATTACGTGTGTGACTCTATATTTGAACCGGAATAGTGCGATGGCGGCAGCAAAAGCAATGACCGCCGCTATCCAGTCCATTTTGCCGTCAAATCCCTGTGGCCAGAGCACGTGGTAGCCAAAAAAGAGTGCCAGATTCAGGATCACGCCAACCACCGCTGCGGTAATTGCCGTGAGTGGCGCGGTGAAATTAATATTGTTGTGCGTCGTTTCAATAAAAGGCCCACCGGCGAGGATAAACAGAAACGATGGCAGAAACGTAAACCAGGTCGCCAGCACGGCCGCAACAGCGCCCGCCAGGAAAAGCTGATCCGGGCCATACGCCATATTCACATAGCCACCAACAAATCCCACAAATGCCACAACCATGATAAGCGGCCCCGGCGTGGTTTCGCCCAGAGCCAGACCATCAATCATCTGCGTTGGCGTGAGCCACTGATAATGACCAACCGCGCCCTGGTAGATATAAGGCAGTACCGCATAGGCACCCCCAAAGGTCAGCAGCGCCGCCTTGGTAAAGAACCAGCCCATCTGGGTAAACGGGTGCATCCAGCCAAAGCTTAGATAGAGCATCGCCATTGGCGTTGCCCATAAAAAAACACCGGCAATGATAATCAGGGTCAAGCGTGACCATTTGAAAACTGTATGCGGAGCCGCTGGCGTATGGTCATCAATAATGGCAGCACCGTAGGATTTTCGGCTGGCGTCATGGGCGTTACCCTGACCAAAATGGTCGGGGAAAAGGCGCCCACCCACATAACCCATCATTGCGGCTGACAGGACAATAACGGGAAAAGGGACATTGAGGGCGAAAATGGCGACAAACGCGGCGGCAGCGATTGCCCACTGCGTGCGGTTACGCAGCGCCCGCGAACCGATACGGTGCGCAGCCTGCACAACAATCGCCGTAATTGCCGGTTTTATGCCGTAAAAGAGACCGGCAACGACAGACAAATGGCCATACGCCACGTAAATCCACGACAGGGCAATAAGGATAAAAAGGGAAGGGAGCACAAACAGTGTCCCGGCAACCACGCCGCCCCAGGTGCGGTGCATCAGCCAGCCAATATAGGTCGCCAGTTGTTGCGCCTCCGGGCCCGGAAGCACCATACAGTAATTCAGTGCATGCAAAAAGCGCTGTTCGGATATCCAGCGTCGGTTTTCAACCAGCTCCTGATGCATTATCGAAATTTGCCCAGCCGGCCCGCCAAAGCTGATGAATCCCAGCTTCAGCCAGAATAAAAAGGCTTCACGGAAACTGACATGCGGAGGTGGAACGCCCGGTTCGTCGTCGACCGGAGGCAGATTGCTGTTCATGAGTATCTGAACCTGTTTTGAATTCTGCTAAGAGAAGGATCCGCTAAGCATATGCCATATTTATGAAAGATGAGTGATGATGGCTACGTCAGCAAACTGAGATAAGAGATTCTAAAGACAGCGGCCGTGTTAACGGTATTTCTTTTTAATTTTCCATGCCTTATAGGAAAGAAACGGCGGCTGAAAAAACCAAATGATGAACAAAGCGATCAACATCGCAACGCCCGTGGATACTACATTTTCTCTGGACGCGATGATAAGAACTATGAGGTAAACAGCAGCAAGCAATATGGTCAATAACAACGCTGCGTTAAAACGTCTGGACAAGTCAGATATCACCATATCCAGAGAAAGGGCATCTTTTGTTATGTACTTACGCAACTTCTGAAGGTCCGAGGATGTAAATCCAGATGCCAGCAACTTTGCTTCGGTTATCGACATGTTTTCTCCATCAGCGCTGATTACTCTGTGTAATCAAGACTATCAACCAGGTAGCTCAGTGGGTAGCGTTATGTACAAACTCGTAAATGATTTTACAACAGCTATCAGTAGCCAAGGGAAAACCCAATGACGGCCACGGAATGCTGGATTCGCCCTGAATCAACGTTGGTGCGCATAATGTACGACTCGTTATGTTGAAAAGGCCGCTGCGAAAATCGAATCCCGCAGCGGCCTCTTTAGCATAACGTCATTGTGCGCATCAGATTTATTATTTTTCGATCTTTTCTCTAAGCTTTGCAGGGTTAATCAGGTATACAACAAGGAAAATTGCTATTGAACCAAAAGCAGTTATGGAATATCCAGCTTTATTTGTATATGTGAACTCAATAAATCCGGGGAAGGTTGTTATTACTCCTGCGGCAGCGATACTTAGCAATGTTCTTAATGTGTCGTGTTGATGGCTTGTCGGGTGTGGAATAAAAAGTAATGCTATAAACAACACGAAGAA
>NZ_JAMJFW010000049.1:0-30294 GCF_023544405.1 Enterobacter cloacae complex sp. OE43NF | reverse complement strand
TCCTCCGTGCAGGTATTATTTTATGGGGGTCCCTCAGCCCACGGGGAGAGGGAATAACAAAAAAAAAGCTCCCGATTGGGAGCTTTTTGCTGTTTACCTGGATTAATCGTCCAGGAAGCTACGCAACACTTCAGAGCGGCTCGGATGGCGCAGTTTACGCAGCGCCTTCGCTTCGATCTGACGGATACGTTCGCGGGTAACGTCAAACTGTTTACCCACTTCTTCCAGCGTGTGGTCGGTGTTCATATCGATACCGAAACGCATACGCAGTACTTTCGCTTCACGGGCGGTCAGGCCAGCCAGAACGTCGTGCGTGGCAGCACGCAGGCTCTCGGTGGTGGCAGAGTCCAGCGGCAGCTCGAGGGTGGTATCCTCGATGAAATCACCCAGATGCGAATCTTCATCATCACCGATTGGTGTTTCCATGGAGATTGGCTCTTTGGCGATCTTCAGCACTTTACGGATCTTGTCTTCCGGCATCAGCATGCGTTCAGCCAGCTCTTCCGGCGTCGGCTCGCGACCCATCTCCTGCAGCATCTGGCGGGAAATACGGTTGAGCTTGTTGATGGTCTCAATCATATGCACCGGAATACGGATGGTGCGCGCCTGATCCGCGATAGAGCGGGTAATTGCCTGACGGATCCACCAGGTCGCATAGGTGGAGAACTTGTAACCACGACGGTATTCAAACTTATCTACCGCTTTCATCAGACCGATGTTGCCTTCCTGAATCAGATCCAGGAACTGCAGACCGCGGTTGGTGTATTTCTTGGCGATAGAGATAACCAGACGTAAGTTTGCTTCAACCATCTCTTTCTTCGCACGACGGGCTTTCGCTTCACCGATGGACATACGACGGTTGATGTCTTTGACCTGCTCGATGGTCAGGCCGGTCTCTTCTTCGATTTGCTGCAGCTTCTGCAGACCGCGATGCACGTCTTCTTTCACGTCGTGCAGTTTTTCAGACCACGGTTTGTTCATCGCGATAGCCGCGTTGAACCAGGTTTCGCTGGTTTCGTTGCCGGTGAAGAGGGTGATGAAGTTCTTCTTCGGCATTTTGCACTGCTCAACGCACAGCTTCATGATGATGCGTTCCTGGGTACGTACGCGATCCATCATCACGCGCATGCTGTTCACCAGGTAGTCGAACTGTTTTGGCACCAGGCGGAACTGTTTGAAGACTTCAGACAGTTTCAGGATCTCTTCCTGGGCAGCAGCGTGACTGCGACCTTTGGCTTTGATGGTGTCACGCGTCACTTCGTACTGGGTACGCAGTTCGGCGAACTTCTCACGTGCCAGTTCCGGGTCGATGCTGTTGTCATCATCGGCGCTGTCGTCGTCGCTCTCTTCTTCATCTTCGTCTTCGTCGTCATCCATCTCTTCCTGAGACAGTTCAGAACCGACGTGAGTGGCGGTTGGCGCCATATCTTCTTCAGCGTTCGGGTCGACAAAACCGGTGATCAGATCGGACAGACGCGCTTCTTCCGCTTCAACGCGATCGTACTGCTCCAGCAGATAGGTGATCGCTTCCGGGTACTCAGCAACAGAGCACTGAACCTGGTTGATCCCGTCTTCGATGCGTTTTGCGATGTCAATTTCGCCTTCGCGGGTCAACAGTTCAACGGTACCCATTTCGCGCATGTACATGCGGACCGGGTCAGTGGTACGCCCGATTTCAGATTCCACGCTGGACAGTACCTGTGCAGCAGCTTCTTCCGCATCTTCGTCAGTGTTGTTGGAGGTTTCAGCCAGCAACAGATCATCGGCATCCGGTGCTTCTTCCATCACCTGAATGCCCATGTCATTGATCATTTGGATGATGTCTTCGATTTGATCTGAATCGACGATATCTTCCGGCAGATGGTCATTGACCTCGGCATAGGTCAGATAGCCTTGCTCCTTACCACGTTGGACAAGAAGTTTCAGCTGTGACTGCGGGTTTTGCTCCATAAGACGGTATCCACACTTAATTCGTTTGATTGGTGTCGGCGATGGTTTGCCAACCTTTAAAGCGAGGGCGTACTTATATTTTTGCCGCTGCCTCTCAGTGCGGCTGCCGGGGGCTTCCCGATCGATATTCGGCACTTAAGCCGTTAAATACTTTTGTCTTTTTGCTTATTTCTTCGCCAGTTCCTGGTTTATCATCCAGAGCTCCCGGCGTTCTTCGCTGCTCAAACCGTGTGTGCGCTCGCGAGCAATCAACTCTTCCTGGCGCAGCTCGAGCATCGAATCAAACATATGGTTGAGTGAGTCGGTGAACGTTTTTTCTGCAATGTCCTTATCTGCTATATCGTCCCACATCGACAATTTTTCAAGGGTAGCGGCCTCTTTTGTGCCGCGATAATGTTCTAAAAGTTGTCCGGTGGTCAGACCTGGCTGAGACAAACATGTGTTGACCAGTTCTGAAAATAAGCCAAGCCCGGGCAATTTTTCGTGGTTCAAACCCGCCAGCGATGGCACTTGCGGTGCAAGTTCGGGGTTTTGGACCAGTAACCCTATCAGTATACGCATGGTTGTGCGTTTTAGCTGAGGCGCGGGGCGAACCGTGCCGTTTTCAGCCTGTTTTGGCATTAAACGTTCAAGCTGGCTGTCATCCAGAATGCCGAGCTTGTTGCCTAACTCCTGACGCAGATAGATGCGCAGCGTTTCGCCGGGCACCTGGCTGATTAACGGCAGCGCCAGCGTGCTGAGCTGCGCGCGCCCGTCAGGGGTACTTAAATCAACCTGCGGCATCAGGCTGTTAAACAAGAACGTGGAGAGCGGCTGAGCCTGCTCCATCCGCGCTTCAAACGCCGCTTTGCCCTCTTTACGCACCAGCGTATCCGGGTCTTCACCGTCGGGCAGGAACATAAAGCGTAACTGCCGCCCGTCGGTCATATAAGGTAGCGCAGTTTCCAGCGCACGCCAGGCGGCATCGCGCCCTGCGCGGTCACCGTCGTAGCAGCAGATGACGTTGTTGGTCACCCGAAACAGCAGCTGAATATGATCGGCCGTGGTGGACGTGCCTAACGAAGCCACCGCGTAATTGATGTCATACTGCGCCAGCGCAACGACATCCATATACCCTTCGACGACGAGAAGGCGCGGAGGTTCCGCATTTGCCTGCTGCGCCTCATAAAGGCCGTAAAGCTGGCGGCCCTTATGGAAAATGTCAGTTTCCGGGGAGTTGAGGTACTTGGGCAGGGCATCACCCAACACGCGACCACCAAACCCAATCACCCGGCCACGCTTGTCGCGGATCGGGAACATCACCCGTTCGCGGAAGCGGTCGTAGCTTCGTCCCTGGTCGTTGGTGACCAGCATACCTGCGTCGATCAACGATTTACGATCTTCGCTATTGCCGCCAAAACGCTTTAACACGTTGTCCCAGCCGGGCGGGGCGTAACCAATAGCGAAACGCGCAATGACATCGTCGCTCAGTCCGCGCTTGTTCAGATACTGACGCGCAGGCTCAGCCGCAGAGTGCTTAAGAGACTGTTGGTAAAACGAATTCAGGCCATCCATCAGTTGATACAGCGTTTGACGCTGATGGCGCTCTATCTGGCTTGGTCCACTGCCCGCTTCATACGGCACTTCAAGGTTGTGCATCGCCGCCAGCTCTTCGACGGTTTCAACGAACTCGAGCTTGTCGTAGTTCATTAAAAAATCGACGGCATTACCGTGTGCGCCACAGCCGAAGCAATGGTAAAACTGCTTTTCACCGTTGACGGTGAAGGAGGGGGTTTTTTCGTTATGGAAAGGACAGCACGCATGGTAGTTCTTGCCCTGCTTTTTCAGCTTTACCCGCGCGTCGATAAGATCGACGATGTCGGTTCTTGCCAGCAGGTCATTGATGAAAACGCGTGGGATTCGTCCGGCCATATGCCCCAAAAGTTTTTAGCAACTCATAAACGAAAACAAGCCGCGCATTCCTTCCGGAAGCACGGCCTTACGACTATTACTCTGTCTGTCAATTGAGGACTGTCGCCCTCAACGGATTAGTACAGACGAGTACGGCGTGCGTTTTCGCGAGCCAGTTTCTTCGCGTGACGTTTCACTGCAGAAGCTTTAGCGCGCTTACGTTCAGTCGTTGGTTTTTCATAGAACTCACGACGACGAACTTCAGCCAGAACACCTGCTTTCTCGCATGAACGTTTGAAGCGACGCAGTGCTACGTCGAACGGCTCGTTTTCACGTACTTTAATTACCGGCATGTAACTCTCACCTTTGATAAATTCGGTTTGCCGCTGGCATCAACGCCAGCTTATTTCAAAATGGTGCGGAATTTTACTGCAAATGCTGCTGCTTTGTAAAGCACCGACGCGTTTTTGAAAGGGACTTTTATAAGGGGGAAGAGTATACACGAGCGGATGTCCTGGGGCGAACAAAGTTTTACATCAACCCGCCCAGGCTCTACACTGCGCGGTACTGAAACGAGGTAAAACAAGTCATGCGTGTACTGGGTATTGAAACATCCTGCGATGAAACCGGCATCGCCATTTACGACGACGAAAAAGGGCTTCTGGCCAACCAACTGTATAGTCAGGTGAAATTGCATGCTGACTACGGCGGTGTCGTGCCTGAACTGGCCTCTCGTGACCACGTACGTAAAACGGTTCCCCTGATTCAGGCGGCACTGAAAGAGGCCGGCTTGAACTCAACTGATATTGATGCCGTCGCCTACACGGCAGGCCCGGGTCTGGTCGGCGCGCTGCTGGTCGGTGCGACGGTGGGCCGTTCCCTGGCCTTCGCGTGGGATGTTCCTGCCATTCCGGTTCACCATATGGAAGGGCATCTTCTGGCACCGATGCTGGAAGAGAATCCACCCGAATTCCCGTTTGTGGCGCTGCTGGTCTCTGGCGGCCATACCCAGCTGATTAGCGTGACGGGTATTGGCAAGTATGAGCTGCTGGGCGAGTCGATTGATGACGCAGCCGGAGAAGCCTTCGACAAAACCGCTAAGCTGCTGGGTCTGGATTACCCGGGCGGCCCGATGCTTTCGAAAATGGCGTCGCAGGGCACGGAGGGGCGTTTTGTCTTCCCGCGTCCAATGACCGACCGTCCGGGGCTGGATTTCAGCTTCTCCGGCCTGAAAACCTTCGCCGCCAATACCATCCGCAATAACGATGACAGCGAGCAGACCCGTGCGGACATCGCTCGCGCATTTGAAGATGCGGTGGTCGATACGCTGATGATCAAGTGTAAACGCGCGCTGGATCAGACCGGCTTTAAGCGCCTGGTGATGGCGGGGGGCGTCAGCGCTAACCGTACGCTGCGTGCGAAGCTGGCGGAGATGATGCAAAAACGTCGTGGGGAAGTGTTTTATGCGCGCCCGGAATTCTGTACCGATAACGGGGCGATGATCGCCTACGCCGGGATGGTGCGCCTGAACGCTGGCGCAACGGCGGATCTGAGCGTCTCCGTACGTCCACGCTGGCCGCTGGCGGAGCTGCCGGAAGCTTGACCGACGCTCCCGTCTTAGCGGCGGGAGACGTTTACATCCCGATCTCAAACATCTGGTTCTTGATGATCAAAGAGTAAAGCTGGCAGTCGTTTTGTACGTCCAGCTTTTCCATCGCCCGGACCTTATGTGCGCTGACCGTTTTGATGCTCAAATGCATAAACTGTGCAATCTCCTTCAAATTTAACCCCTTACATATCAGGCGCAGCACGTCAATTTCCCGCGGAGAGAGTTTCTCCACGTCCGTCTTTTCATGACGGAAAAGCATATTCACCAGCTGGTTTTCGATATAAATCTCGCCTTTCAGGACCGTGGTAATCGCCTGGCTTAAGGTTTTCTCGTTGATATCACGTGATAAGTACGCTCTGACTCCTTCCTTTAGCGCCTGACGGATAAGCGTGGCGTTTGCATAGGGCGAGAGAAGGATAATGTTAAGCGCAGGATAGGTCTGTTTAAGCCATCTCAAGAGCTTCAGCCCGTCCATTCCCCCGAGCGGAGGGCGGCTGAGGCTGGTTGTCAGCGAATAGCCAAGAATAGCGATATCCGGATTATGCTGGCCAAGAAGCGACTGAAGTTCAGCGGAGGCCGCAGCCTCACCGATCAGAACGCATCTCTGATCCATGCCAACGGCGGGTAACGAGAGGGACTGCATCATGGAGGATAAGCCGCGTCGAATTAACGAGGATTCTTCAGCGATAACGATTTTAATGTCCATAATGATGCGTCGTATTAACCCTTTCATGAAATGGCGGGGCCAACGGCGGTTGGAGCACCTCGCAAGATATAATGTTATTAAAATTCATTTTGCGGTAAAGTCGCAGCAGCAACGAGAATATTTTTAACGCCGACGGCTCTTGATTATTTCATAATGATTAAGCTTTACGTTTTTTGTATCTAAGTGTATCGTTGCATTGCGAAATATAAATTAACGCAGTATGGAATTTTCTTAATTATTTAGAGAAAACTCTGCTCGTCAGAGTAGGCCACTCTTATTCTTCGCGGTCCGTGTGTCAGTGATACTGAAAAAGGAAAAATTTCAATTCACACAGGAACCGTGATTATCATGAAAAAAAGCGCTTTATCTCTTTTTATTTGTGCAGCAATTTCATTCTCTGCTGCGGCTGAAACTCTGGTGCAAAATGAATTTGCACAGGATAATGCCACCTACACCGCAATTGTGCTCAAGCTAAAACCGACGTCAGGTCTGTTAAAAGCCACAAACAATAAAATTACCTTGAGCGACGCTTCCCTGACAACAACAAATATGTTCCGTCCGACTAACTTGCGTAGTTCTACTCAATCCTCTGAATTGACGGAGCTTAATAAACGCTATGGTTTTGACCGTTATCTGCGCATCGAGTTACCGAAAGATAAAAGTCAGGATAAAACATATATTAACCATATTATCACCGAGCTTGAGCAAAATCAGAACGTAGAGTTTGTGTACCCGGAAGCCGAGCCGGTATCGCTGGATGACACGGCCCTTACGCCACAGTTAAAGTCCTCACTGAATGATAATTTAACGTCTGCCGCCGTTCCGGATTTCCGCAATAAGCAGGATTATCTCAAAGCGCCGGATGTTAAGCGCACCGGTTATTATATGGGGGGCGTCAACCGCGACAGTGTTGATCGCTATGCAGGCAGTGCGGGTGAAGGGGTAACGATTATTTCGGCGGAGATTGATGCCTGGAATACCAGCCATGCCAACTTACCGCCGATGAGCCTCAGCTCAGGCAAGACGACGTATGTTGCAAACAATGATCACGACACCGCTTCAGTGGGGATTATGGCGGCGAAAGATATGGGCACCGGTATTCGCGGTTTAGCCTGGAAAAGCCGGATGGGGTATGCGGCCTCCGCGAGTAATAACCTCTATAATTTAATCCCCCAGCTAAAAGCGGGTGATGTGGTGCAGATCGGGATACAAGTTGCGGGTGGTTATCCATCGGGTTGTCAGAAGGATTGCTGGGTCGCAATGGAATCCCAGACCGCCTATTACGATATTATTAAGGCGCTGACCGACAAAGGTGTTCACGTTATTGAGGCAGCAGGTAACGGGAATATCAACATGGACAGCCCAGGGTTCCGGGGGGAGTATGACGTGAATGTCCGGGACTCCGGGGCTATTCTGGCGGGTGCGTTTTGTGCGAAAGACGGTAAAAAAGCCTCGTTCAGCTCCTATGGCTCGCGCATTACCAGTTCTGCCTGGGGCTGCTGGGATGTGGTGACCACCGGTTATGGCGATCTGTATAAAAACGCTGGCGCTAACGATTCCTATACCGCGACTTTTGCCGGAACCTCTTCCGCGAACCCGATTATTGCGGGTGTGGTAGCAAGCCTGTCAGGCATCGCCAAAGCCAACGGTATTACCGTGACACCGCGTCAGATGCGTCAGATTCTGGCGGAGACCGGTACGCCGCTGGCGAACGGGGATTCGGCAAAAGTGGGGACACAGCCTGACATGGAGCGTGCGGTAGCCCGTATTATGGCGCTGAAAGACGGTAACACCCCTGTCGCTCCGGCCCCAACCGCTGCGGCAGGCGCGGATTACACCATGGTCTCTCCGACCACGGGCGTGAGCACCTACCCGCTGGATGGCAGCAAGAGCCTGAATGCCAAATCGTATAACTGGAGCGTGACAAAAGGGGCGGAAACCTTCTCGCTGGAGGCGAACCTGAACGGCACGCTGGTGAAGAGCGTGGATAGCGCGCATGCTTATGCCGTTATTCCTGCCAACAGCGAGGGAGAAGCGGTCTTCACACTGACCACAACCGGCGCAGATGGCCGGACCGCGACGGACAGCATGACCATTAAGGTCACTAAGCCGGCGGTACCCGAGAAAGACGACACCCCGGCAAAAGATGACACGCCGGTAAAACCTGCCGCACCGGCCTATAACGCCAAAATCGCTTACCCGACCAAATGCACCAAAGTCTCTTACAACGGTAAAATTTGGTTCAACCAGTGGTATGTCAACCCGGGTCAGGAAACCCCGGGAACCGGCGGCCAGTGGGGCGCGTGGCGCGAGCAGGGTTCTTCCAGTAACAGCTGTAAATAACCCTCACGGCCTGGCATTGCGCCAGGCCTTTTTTCAGATCCGCAGCATCCCTTTCTCTTCCAGAAACGCAATAATCGTTGCCAGGCCGTCACCCGCCTTCAGGTTGGTAAAGGCCCACGGACGCTCGCCGCGCATGCGGTTGGTGTCGCGCGCCATCACCTCCAGCGAGGCACCCACGTACGGCGCGAGATCGGTTTTGTTGATCACCAGAAAATCGGATTTGGTGATCCCCGGCCCGCCCTTGCGCGGGATCTTCTCCCCTTCGGCGACGTCGATAACGTAGATCGTCAGATCCGCCAGCTCCGGGCTGAAGGTCGCGCTCAGGTTATCGCCGCCGCTTTCGACGAAGATCAGATCCAGATTGCCGAACTTCTCGCTGAGCGCTTCCACCGCGGCCAGGTTCATCGAGGCATCTTCGCGAATGGCCGTGTGCGGGCAGCCGCCCGTCTCTACGCCCACAATGCGCTCCGGCTCAAGTGCGCCCGCTTCGGTCAGAATGCGTTGATCCTCTTTGGTGTAGATATCGTTCGTCACTACCGCCAGATGATACGTGTCGCGCATCGCCTTGCAGAGCGCTTCCAGCAGCGCGGTTTTGCCCGAACCGACCGGGCCGCCCACGCCAACGCGCAGGGGATGTTTGTAATCAGCCATGTTGCATCCTCAGGAACGGAATAACCGTGAATATTGTGTTTCGTGGCGGGCAGAGGCGATGGCGGAAAGCGGCGTCGCCGCGCCCAGTGCCTCATCGTCACGTAAAAATGCCTGTTCAAACCCGGCGGCAAAATGGTCGCTGAGTTCGATAATCAGCTGCTGTGCGGCCTGTTGCCCAAACGGTACCAGCTTGACGCCGGCCATTACCGCGCTCTCAATCCAGCTGTAGCCCAGACTCAGGGCCAGCTCGTGCGCGCTAATACCCCAACGCACGCCGAGCCACGCCATGCCGCTGAGCTGGCTTTGCATAAACAGCGGCTGCCAGAGGGACGGGCAGTCTGGCTCCCAGCTTTTGATGAGCCGCGTAAAGGCGGCGCCGCGATTGCGTTCTTCTTCCCGCAGTTCACGGGTTTCCCGACAGGCGAGCAGGTATGACGTCCAGCGTTTTGCTGCCGCCAGATCGCCCTCTTCACAGGCCCGGTAGAGCCGGGCAAATAGCGGCAGGTCGACGCAGAAAAAGCTCTGCTCCATCTGCAGGGTTTGCCAGTTTTTGAACGCCTCTGCGTCGGTAACCCAGCCTGTCTCGACGGCCCACTCCAGCCCCTGCGACCAGGTAAACGACCCGACCGGCAGGCTGCTACTGGAGAGCTGCATCAGACGCAGCCGCTGGCGGGCGAGCTCCATCAGCTCATCAGCGCCAGCAGGGCAGAGACGATAAGCCCACCGCCAAAGGTTTTACGCAGTCCGTCGTGACGGCGCAGCAGTAATCCGGCGGCGAAGCTGGCGCACAGCACCGTGGCGCTGGCCAGCATAAAGCCGCTGGTGAAGAGCCAGAAGCTGTGGCCGGACATCTCCACCCCGTGCGCCCAGCCGTGGAACATCGCCAGGGCAGGCACCGCCAGCAACAGACGATTTTCATTTTTAAACATCATCACGCCGCAGACGCCCAGCGAGGCGATAATCAGCATCTCCATGCCGCTAAAGCCGCCGAGCAGGCTGCCCGCAATGGCACCGACAAGCATCATCCCGAGAGTGGCAAAAGGCAGCAGCAGCTTGCGGCCGCTCAGCGCGGAGAGGACGCCCGCACCGGCGAGCATCAGCAGGTGATCAAGTCCGGTCAGCGGGTGGAAAAAACCAGCATGGAAGCTGTCGGCACCGTGTCCCGGATGTGCCAGTGCAGGCAGGGAAAAGGCCAGCAGTAACAGGGGTAAATACTTACGCATGATTAATCCTTAATGTGAATGAGCGTGAGAGTGGCTATGGCTGTGGGCCTCGCTGGTGTAGGCCCCTGCTTCAGGTTCAAACGGCAGGCTGGCGAAGGTGACCGCCAGCCCAAACTGGCGCAGCATGTCGTCGAGGACGTGATCGTGGTGATAGCGCAACTCGCCGGGCATGATTTGCAGCGGCACGTGGCGGTTGCCCAGGTGATAGCAGGCGCGAGCGAGGAGGAACGGATCGTCGCAGCGCACCACGGAGACGGACTCCGGGGCGGCAATCACTTCGATGACTTCGCTGCCGTCTTCGTTACAGAGCAGGTCGCCGCCGCGCAACAGTAAACCGCGCGGCAGCATGAGCCCGGCTTCGCGCCCGTCGTTCAGCGCCACGCGGGCGCGGCTTTTCACCCGCACGTCAATCGGCAGCGTGACGCTGGCGGTAATCGGATGCGCATGGTCCAGGCGTTGGGTTAAATAGATCATCATCACTCCTCAAAACAGGAAATAGCGTTGCGCCATCGGCAGAACGTCAGCCGGTTCGCTGGTTATCAGTTCGCCGTCGACGCGCACTTCATAGGTTTGCGAATCGACGGTGATATTTGGCTGCAGGCCGTTGTGGATCATGTCGGCCTTTTTCACCGTGCGGCAGCCTTTGACCACCGCCGTGGCGCTCTGCAGATTGAGCTGTTGCGCTATCCCCTGCGCGGCCGCAGCCTGCGAGACAAACGTCAGCCGGGTGGCGTGACGCGCGGCACCCAGTGCGCCAAACATC
Organism: Enterobacter cloacae complex sp. OE43NF; assembly: GCF_023544405.1. Taxonomy (NCBI): domain Bacteria; kingdom Pseudomonadati; phylum Pseudomonadota; class Gammaproteobacteria; order Enterobacterales; family Enterobacteriaceae; genus Enterobacter; species Enterobacter cloacae complex sp. OE43NF. The sequence continues at coordinate 19,159 of NZ_JAMJFW010000049.1, read as the reverse complement.
GGACGATAATGGACCGGTTGCGGCGTGGGGATAGAGGCGTTGATATCCCCCATCGGAGCGCAGGCGATCATCCCACCCTTGACGATGGTGGCGGGTTTCACGCCAAAGAACGCCGGGGACCAGACCACTAAATCCGCCAGCTTGCCCGCTTCGATGGAGCCCACTTTATGGGCGATACCGTGCGTCAGCGCCGGGTTAATGGTGTATTTGGCGATGTAGCGCTTCACGCGAAAGTTGTCGTTATCGCCAGTCTCTTCCGGCAGTGCGCCGCGCTGCACCTTCATGCGGTGCGCCACCTGCCAGGTGCGGAGAATCACTTCGCCCACGCGGCCCATCGCCTGGGAATCAGAGGAGGTCAGCGAGAATGCGCCGATATCGTGCAGCACATCTTCCGCAGCGATGGTTTCCCGGCGAATACGCGATTCGGCAAAAGCCACATCCTCGGCGATATCCGGGTCGAGGTGGTGGCAGACCATCAGCATATCGAGATGTTCATCGATGGTATTGACCGTATAGGGCAGGGTCGGGTTGGTGGAGGAGGGCAGAATATTCGGGTGCGCACAGGCGGTAATAATATCCGGCGCGTGGCCGCCACCGGCCCCTTCCGTGTGGAAGGTATGGATGGTGCGCCCGCCGATGGCCGCCAGCGTGTCTTCGACGAAACCGGATTCGTTCAGTGTGTCGCTGTGCAGCGCCACCTGGATATCCATCTCTTCCGCCACCTCCAGCGAGCAGTTGATGGCCGCAGGCGTTGCGCCCCAGTCTTCGTGGATCTTCAGCCCGATGGCCCCGGCGGCTATCTGCTCGCGCAGGGCATCCGGGTTAGAACCGTTGCCTTTACCCAGCAGGCCGATATTCACCGGCAGGGTATCGGCAGCCTGCAGCATGCGGGCGATATACCACGGCCCCGGCGTGCAGGTGGTGGCGTTGGTCCCTGCCGCGGGACCTGTACCGCCGCCGATCATCGTCGTGACGCCGGAAACCAGCGCCTCTTCGGCCTGCTGCGGGCAGATCCAGTGGATGTGAGTGTCGATCCCGCCAGCGGTGACGATCTTTCCTTCGGCGGCGATCGCTTCCGTGGCGGCACCGATCGGGATCGTCACCCCGGGCTGAATGTCCGGGTTACCGGCTTTGCCAACGGCGAAGATCCGCCCGTTCTTCACGCCGATATCCGCTTTCACGATCCCCCAGTGATCGACAATCAACGCGTTAGTCAGCACCAGATCCACGCAGTCATCCGCGGTCATCTGCCCCTGGCCCATACCGTCGCGGATCACTTTCCCGCCGCCGAATTTGACCTCTTCGCCGTAGACGGTGAGATCGTTTTCGACTTCGATCCACAGCTCGCTGTCGGCTAAACGCACTTTATCGCCGGTGGTGGGGCCGAACATATCGGCATAAGCCTGGCGCGAAATCTCAGCCATTTTTCACTTCTCCCATCACGTCCCCCCGGAAACCGAAAATGCGTTGCGCCCCGGTGACCTTCACCAGCGTCACTTCGCGCTTCTGGCCGGGTTCGAACCGCACCGCGGTGCCTGCCGGGATATTCAGCCGAAAGCCCCGGGTGGCTTCCCGGTCAAATTTCAGCGCCGGATTCACCTCGTAAAAGTGATAGTGCGATCCCACCTGGATAGGCCGGTCGCCGTGGTTTTCGACGATGATAAGCCGGGTTTCTCGCCCGACGTTGAGGGCAATATTGCCGGACTGGATCTGGTATTCGCCTGGGATCATCACGCGCTCCTTACACGATCGGGTTATGCACGGTGACGAGTTTTGACCCGTCCGGGAAGGTGGCTTCCACCTGAATATCCGGGATCATCTCCGGTACGCCTTCCATCACCTGATCACGCGTCAGGACGTGACGGCCCGCTTCCATCAGCGAGGCGACGGTTTCGCCATCGCGCGCGCCTTCCATAATGAAGGCGCTGATCAGCGCGACCGATTCCGGGTAATTGAGCTTTACCCCGCGCGCAAGGCGGCGTTCGGCAACCAGCGCGGCGGTGAACAGCAACAGCTTGTCTTTTTCTCTGGGGGTCAGTTCCATAACGTTTCTCTTATGTCTGCCAGATACGCGGCGAACAGGCGGTTTTGTTGGTGAGGAGCGGGCGAAGCGACTGCCAGATATCGCGCATCACCCGCTGGCAAATCAGGTTGTCGTGGGAGAGAAAACGCACCGACAGCAGATCGTCAGTGAGCGTCGCCCCGGCAAAGGTATTCAGTGGTGCGAGCAGCTCACGCGCCGTGTCGAGGTGCGTTTCTCCGGCCGGATAGAACAGCAGCGTGCCGAGCCACGGCTGCCCGGCAACAGGGGTAAGATCGCCGTCGCTGAGATGCTGACGCTCAATCAGACGTGGCTCGTCATCCACCCAGACCTCAAGGCGGCTCTCCAGCGTGCCGTGGCTGAAGGTCTCGCCGATCACCGGGCGACCCAGACAGTACAGCTCCCACGCCAGCAGCGTGCTGGAGGCCTTCAGGTGGAAGACGGAGCGCAGCGCGGCATTGGCGCCGGGAAAGATAATGGTATCCTGCGGCAGCCACTCCAGCGTGGATGCCTCATTGAGATAAAAGTGCTGGTTAAGGCGGGCCTGTGGGCCGCTGCTGCGATAGAACTTACTGGCGCCGGGCATGGTGATAAGCGCGTGGCTATTGGCGTCCAGACTTACGGTAATATCCAGCCTGTCACCGCCCACCACACCGCCCGGCGGGTGCAGCAGATAAAGGTGGCAGGTTTCCCCTTCGGGGTAGAACGGACGCTGTACCGTGAGCGGCCCGACGTGGTGCGCGGCATGGAGGAGGGTTTTCTCAGGCGTGTGGCAAAACCGCAGGTCAAGCGAGGCCTGCCAGCCTTTGTACGAACTATCAGTGACCTGAGTTGCTAACATGGTGCTTCCATTCGCGCGCCCGGGAGATACGTTTCAGTATGCCCTGGCGGAAATGAAGGCTGTCATATGAGTCGCTTATGGATGGAGGCCTGTATTTTGGGGCTGCGGTGGAAGGGTTCCGTTCACTATGGCTTTTCTGCTTTATGGGTATCCCGCTGCGGTGAACGTGTTAAGGGGGCTCCCGCCGCCCCCTTAACAATCCCGGCTCCCGGCAAAGAAAATCGCCGCTGCGCGGTCCCTTCGGCTTATTCCCTCCGGCTATCGGGTCGGGCGTGATCCTACATCCATGTAGGTCACGCCCTCTTGGCGCATCCATGCGCCTCGCCCCGGCCTTCAGTCAACGCCTCAGCGATTTTCAGCCGGATCAGGCGTTTCCTCAACCTTCTCAGCAGTTTGAATGTGGCACGGGTGTTGAGTCCCCGCTGAAATCGGCGAACCGGAGACCGGATGACAAGGGCTGGACGCCAGGGATGGCGGCCAGAGGCGAATCGAGACAGGATGTCGAGTTGAGCCGACCGCAGGCAGCGGGTCGTGAGGTGAGCGCAGTGCGAAGCACCGATTTCGTCGCGGGGCCGCGGGGATTGATAAGGGGGCCGCGGTGGCCCCCTTATCACGTTCACGGGTTCCGGAACGTCATATTCTGTTGGTCATAAAGTGAACGGAACAATTCCACTAAAAGTAAATAAAACCCTACCGCGTCTCTCTCTTCTTCTGCTTTAACCGCGCCCAGATTTTGGTCTCCTGACGTCGCCACAGACGCTGAATATTATCGTGATGACGCAGCAGGATAAGGCAGGAGAGCATCGACACCGGGAAGGTGAACTGGGGTTTAAACCACCAGACATAGAATGGGGCAATCAGCGCGCTGACGATGGCGCCCAGCGACGAATAGCCGCTCAGAAGAATAGTCAGCAGCCAGGTGCCTGCCATCACGCCGGTGAGATCCCAGCCGATGGGCGCGATGGCACCAAAGGCCGTCGCGACGCCTTTGCCACCTTTAAAACCGAAGAATACGGGCCAGATGTGGCCGACACAGGCGGCGATGGCAATAAGCCCCAGCCAGAACGGGGTCACGCCCAGCGCATACGCGCCCCAGACGGGTAACATCCCTTTCAGAACGTCAAAAATCAAAACCGCTACGGCTGCTCCCTTGCCGCCAATTCGTAGTACATTGGTCGCTCCCGGATTCCCGGAGCCACTTTCGCGCGGGTCAGGTAACCCGGCAACGCGGCAGACCAGAATGGCGCTGGAGATTGAGCCGCAAAGGTAGGCGAGGAGAATCATTCCAGGCGCGATTGCACTCATAACGCTGTTCCGTTTTGAAAATGTATCTGTATTCTCAGCATCTGTGGATAATACGCATAATTCACCGGAAGTGGTATCCGGTTTAGCCAAAAAGCAGGCAGGTCGTGATGGATATTGTATTTATAGAGCAACTTTCGGTAATCACCACTATTGGTGTTTACGACTGGGAACAGACCATCGAGCAGAAGCTGGTGTTCGATATCGAAATGGGCTGGGATAACCGCAAGTCGGCAAAAAGTGATGACGTGAATGACTGTCTGAGCTATGCCGACATCAGTGAAACGGTCATCGCCCACGTTGAAGGGCAGCGTTTTGCGCTGGTGGAGCGCGTGGCAGAAGAGGTGGCAGAGTTACTGCTGACCAAATTCAACTCGCCGTGGGTGCGCATTAAGCTGAGTAAGCCGGGCGCGGTGGCGCGTGCCGCCAATGTGGGGGTCATCATCGAGCGTGGCACAAATCTGAAAGGAAAGATTTAACGTCATAATAGCTAAACCATTTTAGGTTATATCGGTCTTAAAGCTGTATCTTTCACGGTAGCTGTTGGGGCGACCGTTTTTTTTATATTTTTTTAGGGGTTTATAGATGAGCGATATGCACTCGCTGCTGGTGGCGGCAATTCTGGGTGTGGTCGAAGGATTGACGGAGTTTTTGCCGGTTTCCAGTACGGGCCATATGATTATTGTTGGCCACCTGCTGGGCTTTGAAGGCGATACCGCAAAGACGTTCGAGGTGGTCATTCAGTTGGGGTCCATTCTGGCTGTGGTCGTGATGTTCTGGCGTCGTCTGTTTGGGCTGATCGGCATCCACTTCGGGCGTTTGCCACAGCGTGAAGGAGAGAGCAAGGGCCGTCTGACGCTGATTCATATCCTGCTCGGGATGATCCCGGCGGTGGTGCTGGGGCTGGTTTTCCACGACACCATCAAATCGCTGTTTAACCCGATTAACGTGATGTACGCGCTGGTGGTCGGTGGTTTCCTGCTGATTGCGGCGGAAGTGCTGAAGCCAAAAACGCCGCGCGCAGAAGGTCTGGATGATATGACGTATCGCCAGGCCTTTATCATTGGCTGTTTCCAGTGTCTGGCGCTGTGGCCGGGCTTCTCCCGTTCAGGAGCAACGATTTCCGGCGGGATGCTGATGGGTGTAAGCCGTTACGCGGCATCTGAGTTCTCGTTCCTGCTGGCGGTGCCGATGATGATGGGCGCCACCGCGCTGGACCTCTACAAAAGCATTGGTTTTCTCACCACGGGCGATATTCCGATGTTCGCCGTGGGCTTTATCACCGCCTTTATCGTGGCGCTGATTGCCATTAAAACCTTCCTGCAACTGATTAAGCGTATCTCGTTTATCCCGTTCGCGATCTACCGCTTTATCGTCGCGGCTGCGGTTTACGTGGTCTTCTTCTGACCTGCTGCCCTCAGTCTTTTGGCTGAGGGCAATGCTTTTCCTTCCACTCTGATACCGCCTGAATCCGCCGTTTCGTCAGCTCTTCGCGAATTTCCGGGCCTTTAAATCCTGCTTCGACGACCTCTTTGGTTGGCACGGCTTTGGCCACCTCCCACGCGGCGCGCAGCAAGCGCCCCTGCGGATAGTCGCACGCTTCGAACCCGGTGCGCCCGCGCACGTCAGCCTCGCTGGTGAGCGCGATCTGCTCGACGCGCTGGGGTTTACGCCAGGCATCGATGTTATCGAAAAGCTTAACGATGGTGGCCGGTTTCAGGATCGGGAAGGTGTGGATAAGGTCGTGGAACTCGGCCACCAGTTTCGCCAGATCGCGGATCTCGTTCGGCACCCGCAGGCGCTGGCACAGCCCCTCGACCAGCTTCACTCCAGCCGGGCCGTGCCCGTGGTGACGAGGCCAGAATTCTTTTGGCGTTAAGCCTTTACCGAGATCGTGGCACAGCGTCGAGAAGCGCACGTCCACCTCCGGGCTGAGCATGGCCGCCATACTGAGCGTCATCAGGGTGTGCACGCCAGTGTCGATTTCCGGGTGCCATTTCGCCGGGGCAGGCACACCAAACAACGCGTCTATCTCCGGGAACAGCACCTTCAGGGCGCCGCAGTCGCGCAGCACCTGGAAAAAGACCTGTGGGTTGCGGGTGGTGAGGGCGTTCTCCGTCTCTTTCCAGACGCGCTCTGGCGTCAGGTGTTCAAGCTCACCCGCCTTGGTCATGGCGGTCATCAGTGCCATCGTCTCATCGGCAATACGGAAACTGAGATGGGCGTAACGTGCGGCAAAGCGCGCCACGCGCAGCACCCGGAGCGGATCTTCCGAAAACGCCGGGGAGACGTGACGTAAAAGACGGTTGCGCAGATCGTCCTGGCCGCCATAAGCATCAACGATCTGGCCGTTCTCGTCCTGCGCCAGCGCGTTGATGGTGAGATCGCGACGCAGGAGATCCTGCTCCAGCGTGACGTCGGGCGCGGCATAGCAAGTGAAGCCAGTATAGCCGGAACCGGATTTACGCTCCGTACGCGCCAGGGCGTACTCTTCCCGGCTTTGCGGATGGAGGAACACGGGAAAATCGCGGCCTACCTGCTGGTAGCCCGCGTTAAGCATCTCTTCGGGGGTGGCGCCTACCACCACCCAGTCTTTATCTTTGACCGGCAGACCTAACAACGCATCACGTACCGCACCACCGACCAGATAACTCTTCACGCCCTACACTCCCGTTTTCTCTTTTGGCAAGATAATACGTAAGTCTGGCAGAGAAGACGAATTAGTTCATCCAGCGGTCTTTACGTTTACGGCTTGGGATCAGGTGTGGCAGAACAAGACCCAGCACCAGGCCGACGCCCAGCACGCCACCGCCATACATAAACCACTGCATGATGATGGTGCGCTGTTTGTCATCGAGCTGCAGATTAGCGGCATTCACCTTCTTCTGCGCCACAATCAGCTCATTTTTCAGTTTCTGGTTCTCTTCTTTCAGACCGTTAATCACGCTGTCGCTCTGCGCGACTTTCTGCTGCATTTCAGCGGTGCGCTGGTTCCAGGTACCGTCAATGTTGTTCAGCTTGTCGGTGAGGGTTTTCACCTGGTTTTCCAGATCTGGCACGCGGGTGCGCAGGCTTGGCACGGTGCTCAGCTCTTTCAGGGGGATCCAGGAGGTACGGCCGGAACTGTCGCGAACCTGACCATAATTGGTCTCGGTGTTGGTCTGTAACAGGGTGACTTCCTCGCCGGCATTTACCGTACCCACGAGGCGATAATTATCTCCGGGGCCGCTACGTACCCAGGTGTTCAGTTCGTCAGAAACGTAACGCTTTTCTTCAGCGTGGACCGCAGTCGCGGCGCTAAAAGCGAGTAAAGTAAGTCCAATCAGGCGTAATTTAAGCATATCAGTCGTTATTTTCATAAATAGTGGAACGATAGTAGTGGCATCAGTGTCTCTACGCAAAGGATTCGTCATCAATCAGAATCATCTGTGTCCCGATCGCCGCCGCTGCAAACTTTTTACGCCCGTCAAATTGCTCATTGCGTGGCAATTTGGCGCAAAATACTATGTACTGACAAACAAATGGCGAGGAAGTTCGCCTTCATCGACGCGTCTGTGACGCACGCAAAAGTACAAGGCTATGGCACAAGAGATCGAATTAAAGTTTATCGTCGAAAAAGACAGCGTTGACGCGCTCCGCCAGCATCTGCAAACGCTGTCCGGCGAACACCATGAACCCGTACAGCTGCTCAATATCTATTACGAAACGCCGGACAACTGGCTGCGTCGTCATGATATGGGCTTGCGCATCCGCGGCGCGAACGGGCGCTACGAGATGACGATGAAAATCGCCGGTCGCGTTGTGGGCGGTTTGCATCAGCGCCCCGAATACAATATCGACATCAATCAGCCAGAACTTGAGCTGGAACGTTTTCCGGCAGAAGTGTGGCCAAACGGCGAACTGCCATCCACCCTGGCAGCTGAGGTGCAGCCGCTGTTCAGCACTGATTTCTGGCGCGAGAAATGGCTGGTAACGGAAGGCAAAAGCCGCATTGAAATCGCCCTTGATTTGGGCGAGGTGAAAGCGGGGGAATACCAGGAGCCAATTTGCGAACTGGAGCTTGAACTGCTGGAAGGCGAGACGAACGATGTGCTGAAGCTGGCGCGTAAGCTAGTGAGTCAGTCAGGCTTACGTCAGGGCAGCCTCAGCAAAGCCGCCCGCGGCTATCATCTGGCCGCCGGCAATGCGCCACGGGCGCTGAAAGAGACCCCTGTGTTACGCGTAGCCCCAAAAACCAGCGTTGAGCAGGGCATGGAGGCGGCTCTGGAGCTGGCGCTTTCGCAGTGGCAGTACCACGAAGAGCTCTGGGTGCGTAATGTGAAAAACGCAAAAGCCCACGTCCTGGCTGCTATCGGTCTGGTTCGTCATACCCTGATGCTGTTTGGCGGCATCGTGCCTCGCAAAGCAAGTGCTCACTTACGCGATCTGCTGACGCAAACTGAAACGCTGATGCTCTCTGATGTGTCTGCGCAAACGGCGATCTACAGCCCGCAAACCGCGGCCGCCAAACTGGCGCTGACCGAGTTTCTGGTGACGCGCGGCTGGCGCACTTTCCTGGACGCGAAAGCCCAGACCAAAATCGCAGAAAACTTCAAACGTTTCGCGGATATCCACCTCTCCCGCCATGCCGCAGAGCTGAAAACCACCTTTGCTTATCCGCTGGGTGACCAGTACGGCGACCAGCTGATCCGTCTGACGCGCAACATCGACTGCATGCTACTGCTGTCGGGCGCCTATGATGACGTCAAAACGCAGGCATGGCTGGAAAACTGGCAGGGGCTGAAACATGCCATCGAAACCCGTCAGCATATTGAGATTGAGCATTTCCGCAACGAGGCCATTTCGCAGGAGCCATTCTGGCTGCACAGCGGAAAACGTTAACTCTGGCAAGGAACCCCTATAATGCCGCTTTCTTCGCAGTTACAGCAGCAGTGGCAGACCGTTTGCGAACGTCTGCCTGAGTCATTACCGGCGTCATCGTTAAGCGAGCAGGCAAAATGCGTGCTCACGTTCAGTGATTTTGTGCAGGAAAGTATTACTGCTAACCCGGACTGGCTGGTGGAGCTTGAAAACGCCCCGCCGCAGGCTGACGAGTGGCGGCATTATGCAGGCTGGCTGCAAAGCGCGCTGGCTGAGGTGGCGGATGAAGCCACGCTGATGCGCGTTTTGCGCCAGTTTCGCCGCCGGGTGATGGTGCGCATTGCCTGGGCGCAGGCGCTTGAGCTGGTCTGCGAAGAGAGCACGCTCCAGCAGTTGAGCGAGCTGGCGCAGACGCTGATTGTCGCTGCGCGAGACTGGCTTTACGCCGCCTGCTGTAAAGAGTGGGGTACGCCGTGCAGCGAGGAAGGGGTTCCTCAGCCGCTGTTGATTCTGGGGATGGGCAAGCTGGGTGGCTGCGAGCTGAACTTCTCCTCCGATATCGACCTGATTTTTGCCTGGCCGGAGAACGGCTCCACGCGCGGAGGCCGTCGTGAACTGGACAATGCCCAGTTCTTCACCCGTCTTGGCCAGCGTCTGATCAAGGCGCTGGATCAGCCGACGCAGGACGGTTTTGTCTATCGCGTGGATATGCGTCTGCGTCCGTTTGGCGACAGCGGCCCGCTGGTGCTGAGCTTTGCGGCGCTGGAAGATTACTACCAGGAGCAGGGGCGCGACTGGGAGCGTTACGCGATGGTCAAAGCGCGGATCATGGGTGACAGCGACGACGCTTACGCCAACGAGCTACGCGCCATGCTGCGCCCGTTTGTGTTCCGTCGCTATATCGACTTCAGCGTGATCCAGTCCCTGCGTAACATGAAAGGGATGATCGCCCGTGAGGTACGCCGTCGTGGGCTGAAAGATAACATTAAGCTCGGCGCGGGTGGCATTCGTGAAATCGAGTTTATTGTCCAGGTCTTCCAGCTTATCCGCGGTGGTCGCGAGCCGTCGCTGCAATCCCGCTCGTTGCTCCCGACGCTGTCGGCGATTGAGCAACTCCATCTCCTGCCAGAGGGGGACGCGCAAACCCTGCGTGAGGCATACCTGTTCCTGCGTCGTCTGGAAAACCTGCTGCAAAGCATCAATGACGAGCAAACCCAGACCCTGCCGGGGGATGACCTGAACCGGGCGCGTCTGGCCTGGGGCATGCGCGTGGACGACTGGGCCGCATTGACCGAACGGCTGGAGGCGCATATGGCAGGCGTGCGCCGTATCTTTAACGAGCTGATTGGCGATGATGAAAGCGAATCGCAGGACGATACGCTCTCTGAACACTGGCGTGAATTGTGGCAGGATGCCCTGCAGGAAGATGACACCACGCCCGTGCTGGCGCACCTGAGCGACGACGATCGCCATCGGGTGGTGGCGCTGATCGCCGATTTCCGCCTTGAACTCAACAAGCGCGCCATAGGTCCGCGCGGTCGCCAGGTGCTGGATCACCTGATGCCGCACCTGCTGAGCGATGTCTGTTCCCGTGCCGACGCCCCGGTGCCGCTTTCCCGCATGATGCCGCTGCTGAGCGGCATTATTACGCGTACCACCTATCTTGAACTGCTGAGCGAATTCCCGGGGGCGCTGAAGCATCTGATTACGCTCTGCGCGGCGTCACCGATGGTGGCCAACAAGCTGGCGCGTTACCCGCTGCTGCTGGATGAACTGCTCGATCCTAATACCCTCTATCAGCCGACGGCGACCGATGCCTACCGCGATGAGCTGCGCCAGTATCTGTTGCGCGTGCCGGAAGAAGATGAAGAGCAGCAGTTGGAAGCGCTACGCCAGTTCAAACAGGCCCAGATGCTGCGCGTCGCGGCGGCTGATATTGCCGAAACGCTGCCGGTGATGAAAGTGAGCGATCACTTAACCTGGCTGGCGGAAGCGATCATCGATGCGGTGGTGCACCAGGCGTGGATCCAGATGGTGGCGCGTTACGGCCAGCCGAAGCATCTTGGTGAACGAGAAGGCCGCGGTTTTGCCGTGGTGGGCTACGGCAAGCTCGGCGGGTGGGAGCTGGGATACAGCTCCGATCTGGATTTAATCTTCCTGCACGACTGCCCGGCAGACGTGATGACCGACGGCGAGCGTGAAATTGACGGGCGCCAGTTCTATCTGCGTCTGGCCCAGCGCATTATGCACCTGTTCAGCACCCGCACGTCATCGGGGATTCTGTACGAAGTGGATGCCCGTCTGCGCCCGTCCGGCGCGGCTGGTATGCTGGTGACCTCAACGGAATCCTTCGCCGATTATCAGAAAAACGAAGCCTGGACGTGGGAGCATCAGGCGCTGGTGCGCGCCCGCGTGGTGTATGGCGATCCGCAGTTAAAAACGCAGTTTGATGCCATTCGTAAAGCGGTGATGACCACCCCGCGTGAAGGCAGTAAGTTGCAGACCGAAGTGCGCGAAATGCGTGAAAAAATGCGTGCGCATTTGGGCAATAAACACCGCGATCGGTTTGATATTAAAGCCGATGAGGGTGGCATTACCGACATTGAGTTTATCACCCAGTATCTGGTGCTCCTGCACGCGCATGACAAGCCGAAGCTGACCCGCTGGTCGGATAATGTGCGCATTCTGGAGCTGCTTGCGCAAAACGACATCATGGATGAGCAGGAGGCGCAGGCTTTAACCCGCGCCTACACCACGCTGCGCGATGAGTTGCACCACCTCGCCTTGCAGGAACAGCCGGGCCATGTGGCGCTCGACTGCTTTACCCGTGAACGCGACCAGGTGAAAGCGAGCTGGCAGAAGTGGCTGGTGGAACCGTGCGTAACAAAACAAGTGTGATATCATCGCGCGCAAATTGTGAATCTTTCTGGAGTCAGGAATGAAAGTAACACTGCCAGAGTTTGAACGTGCTGGAGTTATGGTTGTCGGCGATGTAATGCTTGATCGCTACTGGTATGGGCCGACCAGCCGTATCTCCCCGGAAGCACCGGTACCGGTCGTTAAGGTCGATACCATTGAAGAGCGTCCTGGCGGCGCGGCAAACGTGGCGATGAACATTGCTTCTCTGGGCGCGCATTCGCGTCTGGTGGGCCTCACCGGTATCGACGATGCGGCGCGTGCGCTGAGCAAGTCGCTGGCGGACGTGAACGTGAAGTGCGATTTCGTTTCTGTTCCGACGCACCCGACCATTACCAAGCTGCGCGTGTTGTCGCGTAACCAGCAGCTGATCCGCCTCGACTTTGAAGAAGGGTTTGAGGGGGTGGATCCTGAGCCGCTGCACGAGCGCATTAATCAGGCGCTGGGCAATATCGGCGCGCTGGTATTGTCTGATTACGCCAAAGGGGCACTGGCAAGCGTACAGCAGATGATCCAGCTGGCGCGTAAAGCCAATGTGCCGGTACTGATCGATCCGAAAGGCACTGACTTTGAGCGCTATCGCGGCGCAACGCTGCTGACGCCTAATCTCTCTGAGTTTGAAGCGGTGGCGGGCAAGTGCAAGTCGGAGGCGGAGATCGTCGAGCGCGGTATGAAGATCATCGCTGACTTCGAGCTGTCTGCACTGCTGGTGACCCGCTCCGAGCAGGGGATGACGCTGCTGCAGCCGGGCAAGGCGCCGCTGCATATGCCAACCCAGGCGCAGGAAGTCTATGACGTGACCGGTGCCGGTGATACGGTGATTGGCGTACTGGCGGCAACGCTGGCGGCGGGTAACTCCCTCGAAGAAGCGTGCTACTTCGCGAACGCTGCGGCGGGCGTGGTTGTCGGTAAACTTGGGACCTCTACCGTTTCGCCAATCGAACTGGAAAACGCCGTGCGCGGCCGCGCCGATACCGGTTTTGGCGTCATGACGGAAGAAGAGCTGAAAGTGGCCGTTGCCGCCGCGCGTAAACGCGGTGAGAAAGTGGTGATGACCAACGGCGTATTCGACATTCTGCACGCGGGCCATGTCTCTTATCTGGCGAATGCACGCAAGCTGGGCAATCGTCTGATTGTGGCGGTGAACAGCGATGCCTCGACCAAACGTCTGAAGGGCGAAACGCGTCCGGTGAATCCGCTGGAGCAGCGTATGATTGTGCTCGGCGCGCTGGAAGCGGTGGACTGGGTTGTGCCGTTTGAAGAAGACACGCCTCAGCGCCTGATTGCAGGCATTCTGCCTGACCTGCTGGTGAAAGGCGGCGATTACAAACCGGAGCAAATCGCGGGCAGCGAAGAGGTCTGGGCCAACGGCGGTGAAGTGATGGTGCTCAACTTTGAGGACGGGTGTTCAACCACCAACATCATCAAAAAGATCCAGAAAGACAGTCAGTAAAAAACGGGCCAGTTGGCCCGTTATTTCACCCTCTCCCCGTGGGAGAGGGCTGGGGTGAGGGCATCAGGCCGCACTTAGGCCTGGTCATCCACCGGCGGTATCGCTGGTGCCGGCTTCACTTCTTCCGGGGTATTGCGGTTTTCCAGCTCGGTAAGACGCTGTTCCAGCAGCGCCAGCTTTTCACGGGTGCGCAGCAGAACCTGTGTCTGCACGTCAAACTCTTCGCGGCTCACTAAATCAAGGCGAACCAACTGCGCCTGCAGCGTCTGGCGGATTTTCTTCTCAACGTCATCACCAAATTCACGAATACCTTTTGGCATGGACTCATGAACCTGACGCGCAATTTGCTCAATTTTCTTCGGGTCAATCATAGTGGCTTCCCTTGATAAGACGGTGTTGATGAACATTGTAGCGCGTCATGCTCCAGGATAAAGCAGATTTGTTTGAAGCTTATGCATTGCCCAGGTTAATCAATAGCGTTATAGTTATCTCGCTTATTCTCAGGGCGGGGCGAAATTCCCCACCGGCGGTAAATCAGCGTCATGCTGAAAGCCCGCGAGCGCTTTGGGTGAACTCTCAAAGGTCAGCAGATCCGGTGTAATTCCGGGGCCGACGGTTAAAGTCCGGATGGGAGAGAGTAACGATCCAGTCGGGCATGGGCCCGCTCACGTTATCTTTTTGCCGCTTATACGGCGCTCCTAAGACTGCCCTGATTCTGGTAACCATAATGTTAATGAGGTTTTTTTACCATGAATCAGACGCTACTTTCCTCTTTTGGCACTTCAACTCAACGTGTTGAACATGCACTGGATGCCCTGCGCGAAGGCCGCGGCGTGATGGTGCTTGACGATGAAAACCGTGAAAACGAAGGCGACATGATTTTCGCCGCCGAAAACATGACCGTTGAGCAGATGGCACTGACCATCCGTCACGGCAGCGGCATCGTATGCCTGTGTATTACCGAAGACCGCCGTAAGCAGCTCGAGCTGCCGATGATGGTCGAAAACAACACCAGCGCCTTTGGTACCGGCTTTACCGTGACCATCGAAGCCGCGCATGGTGTGACTACCGGTGTCTCCGCGGCTGACCGTCTGACTACTGTCCGTGCAGCAATTGCCGATGACGCCAAGCCATCCGACCTGCACCGTCCTGGCCACGTCTTCCCGCTGCGTGCGCAGGCGGGCGGTGTGCTGACCCGTGGTGGCCACACTGAAGCGACCATCGATCTGGTGACGCTGGCAGGCTTCAAACCTGCGGGCGTACTGTGTGAACTGACCAACGATGACGGCACCATGGCGCGCGCACCAGAGTGCATTACCTTTGCACGCCTGCACAACATGCCGGTCGTGACAATTGAAGATCTGATCGAGTACCGTCAGGCGCACGAGCGCAAAGCCAGCTGAACGGTGCACGAATGAAAAAGCCGGGGAAACCCGGCTTTTTTGTCTCTAGTGGTAGTTAATTTTAAACAGCACGACCGTTTCAAAAGGGCCAGAATAGATACCCTTTCCCTCTGCACGTGAAAGCTCAGCGGTGTACGTGGTCTCGAAATGCAGCACCGAACCGGTAAAATCAGCGTACTCGTCATACTGATTGAAGGTGTAGGGCTGTGTGCCGTTAAGAATGCGCAGCTTCAGGCCATTACCAATCAGCAACGCCGTATCACTGGCCGTCAGCTCGCTATCGGTATAGAACGACGAGTCGATCTTAAATCCGTCTGAACACTGCGCATCCTGTACTTTACTGGTTTTAACCGAGAACGTTCGCGTACGCGTGCCCTGATTGACGATGTCACGTGCGCTGAAGGTGCCAAAGTCGATCTCCTGATTTTCAGGGTAAATACTGAACGTCGCTCCGCAGTCCAGTACCCTGATGTTTTCCAGCCCGTTAATGTGGTATTTGAGGTTTTTGGCATCAGGAAGCGCATTTACGCCGCCTTTGCCGTCAAACTGCACGACGATGTAATCACCAAGCGTGCTGACGTAGCCCTGAGGCGGTATCGCTTTGAGCTTAACATACAGCCTGAAGCGTGCCGCAAAGGTTCGTGAGGTATGTACATCCCACGCATTCCCCGAACAGATGTATTTCTCCCAGCCCATTGCTTTTAACTGTTCGGCCGTGTATTTGCTCAGGCTGTTGTTGTCCAGACACTGACGGGTATCCACGCCGTAGGTTTGCCCGATGGCATCGTAATCTGCACCCTCGTAGGTTACACCGAGCTCGTAGTAAGGATCCGACACCGACGGATAAGGGTTCACCCAGGCGAAGACGTCTTCGTTCTCATGATTTGACGCGGTATTTCTGTCGCAATACACGGGGATTTTGATATCGCTGGATTCCCAAATCTTTTGCCCAACCCTGGCTGTGCTGGGGATTGAGAATTCTGACACCGTTTTGGTTTGCTCCACCGGGCCATTTTGTGTGCCAAGGTAGCAGTTCAGCGCCAGCGCCTGCTTAAGGGGGCACATCACCAGCATTAAAAGGAAAAGCTTAGCGAGATGTCGCATTTTGCCCTGCCTTGCGCGGCGTTAGCGTGCATGGTGTTGACCCGGTACAGGTTAAATTGACCTTGCGTAGCGCACCATAATCATCAATATAACCTATGCTGTAGCCCGTTCCTTCTGTTTCACTCAGCGTCAGCGTACTGGTCGCAAACGGGCTAATCATCAGACTGTCGAAGCCTGGCATCATGGTTTTTCCGTTATTGCTCAGCCATGCCAGCGTAATGAAATAGGGCGTTGGGTTTTTCAGGCGCATGGTTTTGCCCGACAGCGTCACCGACAGCTGCATCTCCGTCTCTTCACCTGCTTTTTTACGAATGCTTTCCGGCCGCCAGAACAACTTTATGCGGCTCTGCATAGCCACCTGCATGACGCTGCGCTCCTCTTTCAGGCTCCCGCTTTTGGGCGGCACTTCACGCAGATTGAAATAAAACAGCGTTTCCCGATCCTCCGGCAGCTGTTGCGTCGCGGCCTGTTTCACGATCCGCACCTGTGACGAGGCGCCGGGTTCAATGCGCTGAATAGGCGGCAGGACCATAAAATGGGTGTCCTCTTTGCGCCCGTCCCGATCCTCCACCCAGGCGAGGGCAAGGTAGGGAAGCGATTTGCTCTGGTTTTCAATGGTCAGGCTGCTGGCTTTATCGCTTTCGGCAAAGACGATGCGCGTCCTGTCCAGGTTAATTGCCGCCTGCGAGACGCTGGAGCCACAAAACAGGAGTGCTGCTAAATAAACGTATGATTTCATAGTGATAAGTTACTGGCAGGGCAGCATCAGCTGCGTGGTGTTGTCGAGAGAGGCTGGCAGGGAGAAATGACACTGCTGATCGTCTCCCCAGGTGACGATAAAGTGCTGTTCAGCTTTTACCGCCCCCAGCCAGATATGTCCGTCCTGGGCGATAATGCCCACCTCTTTGCCTGAATCCTGCTCGCGCACCTGGGCGCCGAGAGGCGGCGTGCCGCTGGCGGTACGCACGATCCCGGCAACATCCTGACCCTGACGGGAGGCAATCAGCCGATAACCGATTGCACCCTCGGTCCAGGTGGAGCGAATGACGTGGTTATCGACATCGACACCCTCTGGCAGGTTATTCAGATTGACCTGTACGCTGGCGGGCATATAGCTCGAAAAGGCGGGCAGGACGCCAATACCAAACATGTTGGTGGCATCGCGGGACATATTCAGCGGTATATTGCCGATTCCTTCCGTGCTGACCATCACGCGCGGTTCGTTGCCGTAGCTCCGGCGATGAAGCGACGCCCCGTGGGCGGTTGCGGTAAACGAGCCGTTCCAGCTCGCGCTGACGGAACGGTAGTCATGGGCCTTGTAGCTTCCGGACAGGTTCAGATCTCCCGTCCCGGCATAGTGCTGATAATTCGCGCTGACTTGCGCCCCGGCATCAGTTTTTTTGCTCTCGGTACCAGCGGATATCCCCCAGGTATTGTTACTGTCTGAAGAGTCATACCAGGAGAGCGTTTGACGCGTCGTGTCGCTGTTTCTCAGATCGTAATTGAGGCGATGATCCGGATCGAGGGGAATGCTTAAAGAGAAGTAAACCTGCGTGTCATCGCCTTGATCCTGATAATGTGTTTTGCTCCATGAGGCCGTCACGCCAAGATTTTTCCAGCGACCAAGGTCGAAGTTGTATCCTGCCGTGAGTGTGCCGGTGGTGGAGGGGGCTCTGTCCCACCAGGTCTGGCGCAGCATACCAAGGTAAAGGTTTAGCGACAGGGCGGGGATGTACTGGCTGGCAGTGATGCTTAGCGTCTGTTTTTCCGTTTCCGCGTTATCCCGGTCTTTTTCAAGAAAGCGGGCATAGCTGAGAAAGCGGCTGTCGGAGTAGCGGTAGCTGGCAAGCGTGAGCTGACTCCCGGTGGTGTCGAAACGCTTGCTGTAGTTGATGCGGTAACTGTATCCCGTCTGCTTTGCTTCCCCCTCGTGCTGGCTGCTGGCCTGGGTGACATCAAATGACAGCGCGCCCAGCATATCCATGTTCTGCCCGATACCTGCCGCCAGCGCGCAGTAATCATTACCGCTGTTCAGGATCCCACCGTACAGGGAGGTCCGGGACAGGACGCCCCAGGAGAATTCGCTGCTTAAAAAGGCCTCGCTTTCGACCTGATGCGAGCTGTCCTGACGGGGTTTACCGCCCGCCAGCTTATAGCGAACCTGGCCTTTTCGCGTCAGGAAAGGCACAGAGGCAGCAGAAACCTGAAAGGTGCTGGTATGACCGTCTTCTTCGGCGACGGTGACGTCCAACGTTCCCTGTACGGACTGGTTGATATCCTGGATGACGAAAGGGCCCGGTGGGACTTTGGTTTGATAGATAATTCTGTCCGCCTGGCTGACGGTCACGGTGGCATTCGTCTGAGCAATACCAGAAATTTGTGGCGCGTAGCCGCGCAGAGACCAGGGAAGCATACGCTCGTCGCTGATCAGTGAGGCTCCGGTGTAGGAAAATCCGTCGAAAATATCCGACTGAAAATCTGACTCACCCAGCGTGAACTTTGAGCCGAATGCAGGCAGAGGGCGAAAAAGGTAGGCGCGAGAAAGGCGCCCGTCGCTCTGCGACCTCCCTTCCGTACGGTTAAGGGCGTACTGATAATCTCCCCGCAGTCGCCAGGCGCCCAGGTTGGCGCCAGCGGTCCCGTAGGTATTGACGTTATCGCTGCTTGACCCCTCATCGGGCTGATAGCGGCTGGCAAACAGATTGTAATCCAGCAGCACGCCTGAGACACCGTTGTCCCAGGTCGCGGGCGGCATCCAGTTGGTGGAACGGTACTGTAGCCAGGCCTGAGGTAGGGTGACTTCCAGCGTTTGCGTCGCCTGAATAAACTCGAAACGAACCTGCGGCAGCGGGGAAAAGTCGACACAGCCCGCGTTAACCGTCAGCATGCTGCGGTATTTATCGTCCAGACCAAAAGTGTCCGCCAGATCGGACGGAATGCAGACTTCCGTTGTATCGTCTTTTTTATACCAGGCTAACTGCCAGCTGTTAGCGAGTGGTGTATTATTAATTGCAACGTTAAGGAAATAATGACCCGGCGCAACGTGGTTCTTATCTTTGAACTGGGATAAATCAACATTGCCGCGCTGATCTTTATCGATAGCGTTAATATTAAATTCAACGGCGGCCAGTGGAAGAGGCGTAAGAAAGCCAGCAATGATGATCGAAAATGCACTGTATTTCATCATTCAGCTCTCAAATAAAATTACGGCAATGGCTGGCAAATATATTGCCAGCCGA